>CAYVBB010000007.1:0-18702 GCA_964448515.1 uncultured bacterium
CAAGATCAACAGCAATCCCAATTAGAATTTCTGGTGCTATATCAAAAAGTTTATTAATAATAGAATAAATAGATGAAATGATTATATTTTTACGCCATGGTTTAGCGTACTTTAAAAATCTGAAAAATGATGTATAAGAATTGTTTTTATTACTCATCATATTTAGAGCTGGTATTCTTTATGTTATTTTCAATTTCTTTTAGTTGCTCTAAAATTTCTAGATTATTATTGGTTTTTAATTTTTCTCTTAGATTATCTACGCTTGATTGTAGTGCTTTTTGTTCAATCCGAATTAAGGTGTCAATAGCTAGCTTACGGCTATGATTAAATTTTTCTATATTGAATGTTAAATCAATTAATTTTTGTCTAGATTCTTTACTGCTTATCTGTTCTGCTATGATATTAACTGGTGGTGCATCAGTACTTTTAAGATGTATATAAATATCCTTATAAATATTCTTATGTAATTCTGATAGTAACCAATTTTCATTCAAATTTTCAAATATTAAAATTCTGATATCTTTATCTTTTGCAAAACATAGTTTTATAATATCATTATAAAGTTTTAGAGAGGTATCTTTTTTAGTTAATTGAAGTTTAGGTTTATTATTATCTACTTTATTACTTTGACGATTATTCTTTAAAGTTATTTTTTCATTTAAAACCTGAATAATATTTATCTTATCTATTGATGTTAAATCTGATATCTCATTTATCATTATTTCTTTAATAATAGGATTTGTAACTAATACTAATTCTTCTAAACACTCATCTATAAACTTAGTGACTCCAAGTGAGCCTGTATCTTCATTTGATGAAAAATAATTATAGTGTGCTTTTATAATATTTTGAGCATTTGCAATACCATCATTAAGTCCATCCACTCCTTGCTCCCTTATCCAATCATCAGGATCCATTTTATTAGGTGGTGTTATTATTTTAGGTTCCAGTGAATTTTTTATTAACATATAACCACATTTAATTGCTGCTGTTATCCCAGGATTATCACCATCAAAAGTAATAAATATTTTATTTGTAAATCTTTTTAAAATTTTTGCATGTCCATCGGTAAATGCGGTTCCTGATATAGCTAAACAGTTTGTTATTCTAGCTTGAGCTAATTGAAGTAAATCCATATAACCCTCTACAAGAATAATTTCTTTTTTAGCTCTAATATTTTGAATATTATGGTTTAATCCATATAAAATATTACTTTTGTAATAAATTGGTGTATCAGGAGAATTTAGATATTTTGCAGGATTATCTTTATTGAATATTCTACCTCCAAATGCGATAAAGTCACCTTGTTGATTTTGAATAGGAAACATTATTCTAGATCTAAATCTATTGAAATATCCTTTTTCTGATTTAATAAATAGACCAGATAATTTCATTGCTTCCGATGAAAAATTTTCTTTTCTAAGAAGATTCAATAAATCATCTCCACTATCTGGACTAAATCCTAATTGAAATTGTTCAATAATATCTTTTGATAAACCTCTTTCTTTTAAATATGAATAAGCTTTTTTACCTTTATCAGATAACAAAATATTATGATAATATTTAGCTGCATAATTATGCATGGTAATTAATTGTGATTTTGTATTAGTAAATTTTTTACTATCACCACCTTGAATATCAAGAACAATATTATAATTTTGAGCAAGTTTTTTAACAGCATCAACAAATTCTAGTTTTTCATAATCCATAACGAAATTTATTGCATTACCTCCAGCACCACATGAAAAACATTTAAAGATTTGTTTTTCAGGACTAACTGACATTGAAGGCTTAGTATCATTATGAAATTGACATAATCCTAGAAAATTGCGACCACGCTTTTTTAATTCAACATAGCCTCCTACAACTTCAACTATATCTGCTGCTTGTCTAACTTTTTCTATTGATTGTTCTGAAATTCTTGCCATAAGCTATATGTAAATTAATATAAAAAAATTAAAAAAATATTATATTTGAAATATAATTAAAATTAGTTTTAATTTAAAGAAATGGTAAATAACTATTTTATATATACATGATTAAAAATTCTTTTCTCCAGTTTGGAAGAACAAGTCATTTAATTAATTCTAAAAATTTAAATTCACACATTAAAATAGAAAGGAAAAAATGAGAAAATTATTATTCTCTATAATAATTATTATAGTATTTAGCGGATGTAATAAAAGTATGAATTCAAGAGAGTTCTCATTTATTTATTCAGTTGAATTAGAATCATCTAAAGGTAAAAAAATAGAGTTGTGGTTGCCAGTGCCTATGACCAATGAAGTTCAAATAATCTCAAATTTAACTATTGAAAGTGATGGATTATCTTATGAATTAAAAAATGAAAAAAATCATGGTAATAAATATGTTTATATATATTCTAATGATGGAACAAACAGTGATAAAAATATAAAAATGTCATTTGATGTTAAACGATTAGAACATCAAAATGTTAATTATGAAAATGTTAATCCATCAAATTATTTGAGTGCATCAAATTTAGTACCTGTAGGTACATATTTTAGTAAAACAGTTAAAGATAATGGTTTAAATAAGAATGATATTGAAGGTATTTATGAGTATGTATTAGAAGGAATGCATTATGGAAAACCTAAAAGTGTAGATAATATTTATTATAATGATCCATGGTTAAGTTCTGAAGGTAAATATGGAAATAAAAAGGTTTCAAGAGAGCAAGTCCTAGCTTTGTATCAAGTTGCAAAGCAGACAAAAGGTAATTATACTTTTGGTAATGGAAATTCTTATTATGCATGTGATATTGGAGTTGGTAATTGCACAGATTATCACTCATATTTCATATCTTTATCTAGGACATTAGAAATACCAGCTAGATTTCATATGGGATTTCCAATTCCAAATGGAGAAGAGGGGGCGGTTAAAGGGTATCATTGCTGGGCTGATTATTATGTTGATGGTAATGGATGGTATCCTGTTGATATATCTGAAGCTGATAAAGATAAAAGCAAAAAAGATTATTTCTTTGGAACAGTGGATGAGAGTAGAGTAGAAATGATACAAGGAAGAGATTTTGTATTGGAAGGTTATAATAATGGAAAGGTAAATTTATTTATATATCCATTATTAGAAATAAACGATAAAGATTCAATTAAATTTTCTAAATCTTTTTCTTATAAAAATCTATAATTTTCTAATAATTAAGTAGTAATTAGTTTTTAATTTAACATAATCGGTAAATGGGAGAAAAAATGATAAAAAAATTAATAATAGTAACGTTTTTTTCATTGTGCTATATGCAAGGGAACCTTGGTGGGTATGCTATCTTTGATTATACTAATAATTCAGGGACTGATGGATTTGATTTAAAACGTGCGTATTTAAGTTATTCATCAGAGGTATCAGAAGAGCTGTTTTTTAAAATCAGATTTGATATTGGAAGACATGCAGATGATAGGTTAACCACATATTTAAAAAATGCTTATGTTGATTATAAGTGTGATAATGGAGATAAACTATCACTTGGTTTAATAGGAACAAATTCCTTTGGAGTTCAAGAAAAAAACTGGGGGTATAGATTTATTGAAAAATCAGTTGTTGATAAATATGGTATGACCAATACAGCTGATTTTGGAATAGGCTATTCTAAAGCTTTTGGAAAAGTTAAAACAAGCATACAACTATTAAATGGAGAAGGATTTAAATCTGGAGATTCAGATGGAAAACAGTCTTTATATCTGAGTGTGCTTTATGGAGAGTCGAGACTAGATAAAAATGATGGTATGAATTTAGGAATTGTTATGAATAATAACCCGCAGGCTGATGGTACTGTTAATAATTTAGTTGGATTTTTTGGTGGTTGGGCATCAAATGGATTAAGAATAGGCTTAGAACATAACGAATTTGAATTAGATGTAAGTGGCATAACTGAAGAAGCTACTTCAATTTATATTAATTATGATTTTTGTGAAGATTGGGATGTATTTGTGAGGCATGATATAAATGATCTAAATGTTGATGATAATGTGGACGCTAATGATTTAACTATTATTGGTGGTATTTGGAATGTTACTAAAGGATTAACAGTCGCTCCAAATATTTATTTAGATGATACAAATACATATAGATTAACATGTATGTTTAAATATTAATATAAAGTATATTAAATGTTTTAAATTATAGATATGAGAGATAGTATTAAAAATACACTTAAAGTACTTGGTGTTTTCTTAGCTCTATATTTGTTTTTGGTAGGGATTAATGGCTTGTCAAGTGGAATCAAGTTATTAGGTGGAGATTTTGCAAAAGAAGTTATATCAACAACTGCAAATCCATTTATTGCATTATTTATAGGAATTTTAGCAACTACATTATTTCAAAGTTCTTCAACAACAACTTCATTAATTGTAGCTATGGTTGGTTCTGGTACAGTTACTCTATCTGGAGCTGTTCCAATGATCATGGGAGCAAATATTGGTACTACAGTAACAAATACATTAGTTTCAATTGGTCACATTCAAAGAGGAAATGAGTTTAAAAGAGCATTCCAAGCTGCAACTATCCATGATTTTTTTAATTTGTTAGCTGTTATTGTATTATTCCCACTAGAATACTTTTTTGGAATAATAGAAAAAGCAGCTTCTTGGTTAGGAATATTATTGTTTGGTACAATTAGTGCAGATGAAGTATTTAAAAGCCCTATTAAAGCTGCTGTTAAATGGGGTTCAAAAAAAGTTCAACATTTATCATTTGATAATGATATTCTATTTATTGTTATAAGTGTTATTATAACATTCCTTATGTTATATACAATTGTTAAACTATTAAGAAGTTTAGTATTAGAAAAAGTTGAAGCATTTTTTGATACTTACATATTTAAAACAGCAGCAAGAGCCATGATATTTGGTGTAATATTAACAATATCTGTACAAAGCTCATCAATAACAACATCAACTATAGTCCCTTTAGCAGGAGCTGGTGTCCTAAGTCTAAGTCAGATATATCCATTTACCTTGGGTGCTAATATTGGTACGACAGTTACAGCACTCCTGGCTTCACTTACTTTAAATGCAACGGCTATGGTAGCATCATTTGCTCACTTATTTTTTAATATATTTGGGATTATACTAGTTTATTTAAACCCTTATTTAAGAGATATCCCGATTAAATTATCAGAAAAATTTTCAGATTTAGCAATAAGAAATAAGTTTATTCCAATTACTTATTTATTAGTTGTTTTCTTTATAATACCTTTTTTAATTATATTCTTAGGGAGATAAATTATGTTTAAACAAATATTTGAATTATTTAAAACCGACAGTCTTTATGAACAAGCATTAACAGAATGTCATGAAATGTTAGAGATTGTTAGAGAAATGTTTAATGAATCTGTCAATTCTTTAAGACATTCAGATAATGCTGAAATTCCTATAGATATTTATGCTATGGATAAAAAAATAAATGAATTTGAGAGAGATGTTAGAAGAAAAGTGATGACTCATTTAGTTGTTAGCGGACAACAGGACTTAGGATCTGGTTTAATACTTGTTAGTGTTGTTATTGATATTGAAAGAATAGGGGATTACACTAAAAATATTTATGATATGGCTGTACATCATCCTAAAAAATTATTATGTAAATCTAATGAAGAAGCAGTAACAAGTATGGAAAATGCTGCTAAAGAATATTTAAATAAGACTATTGACGCATTTAAAGCTCAAGATGTAGAATTAGCAAGAAAATTAATGAAAGAATACAAAACAGATATATCATCTAAAAGTAGTGCAATTGTAAATGATATTATATCAGGTAAAAATGATGAATTATCTCCAGATATTGCTGGTTCATTATGCTTATATGTAAGATATTTAAAGCGAATTTCTGCTCATTCAAGAAATCTTGTATCTAGTATTGTAAATCCTTTCGAAAGAATTGGCTACCCTGAGTAGAAAATCAATTTTATTTTTGTGTACAGGGAATTCATGTCGATCACAGATGGCAGAAGGAATTGCTAATAAATATTTAAAAAATTATTTAATTGCTAGTGCGGGAACATCTCCCGAACCTGTAAATCCCAATGCAATTAACTCTATGAAAGAAATAGGAATTGATATTTCTAATAATAAATCAAAAAAAATAGATTTAGATAAGTTAAATGATTTTGATTTAGTCATTACACTGTGTGGCGATGCTAAGGATAAATGCCCAGTTATAAAATTAGGGAAACATATTCATTGGGGAATATCTGATCCGGCTAATTTTCAAGGAAGTTTTGAAGAAGTTAGATTGAAATATTCTAAGGTTAGAAATATTATTTATAATAATATTAAATTATTAAAAGATGAAATAAATCATAATCAAAGGTAATAAATGAAATATTTAGCAGAAAGTATAGGTACTTTTTTCCTTGTAGCAGTTGTTGTTGGATCAGGAATAATGGCAGAAAATTTAGCAAATGGTAATAATGCTATTGCACTTTTAGGAAATACTATAGCAACAGGAGCGATTTTATTTGTTCTTATTAAAATGTTTGCCTCAATATCAGGAGCTCATTTTAATCCAGCAGTATCCTTAGTATTTTATTTAAGGAAAGAGCTTAATAAAAAAGACCTTTTAAATTATATAATTATCCAGGTTCTTTCAGGTCTAATTGCAGTAATATCTATACATTATATATTTCAAATAGAATTATTTCAAATATCAACAAATATTAGAGGAAAGACACCTCTATTGATTAGTGAAATCATAGCAACTTTTGGTCTTGTTTTAACAATTTTGTTAATTAATAAAAATGATGAAAAATCAGTAGCTATGGGAGTTGCACTATTTATCACAGCAGGTTATTGGTTTACATCTTCAACTTCATTTGCTAACCCAGCAGTTACAATTTCAAGAGTATTTACAAATACTTTTACAGGAATTGCTCCAGAATCACTACTTT
The DNA here is from genome assembly GCA_964448515.1 of uncultured bacterium. Lineage (GTDB taxonomy): Bacteria > Fidelibacterota > Marinisomatia > SCGC-AAA003-L08 > D37C17. The sequence continues at coordinate 6,920 of CAYVBB010000007.1, forward strand.
ATTTTATATGCGGACAAGTAGTTGGTTGTGTGATTGCAAATTATGTTTTTGATATATTTAATAAAAAATAATTAATCAAAAATCATTTCTTTAAGATTATTACATGGCTTAAAGAAAAATGATTCATTTTCAATTTTAGAATTTATTTTATCTTTCATTTCAGTAGTTAGTGGTGTTGAATCAAAGATAAAAATAAATAAAGATATACTAACAAGACCTTTTATAATTCCAACTAAACCACCTAGAATTATATCAGCAATAAGTTTTAACTCAGGGTCTTCAAGCTGAAGTATAATAATATTAGCTACTAGTCCTATCAATAAGGATGAAAGCATAATTAACATCATAAATAAGAATAGATTCAATAGTTCACTTTGTTGAAAAAAAACAAAGAATTGCTTTTCAAGGTTTGTTAAAATAATTTTAGATAAAAAGATACTTCCAATTAAACTTACTGTAGATTTCAAGCTTAAAATAAATTTTGAATATGCTCCTGATAGAGTAAATCCTAGTAAAATTAGAATTATTATTATGTCTATTGGATTGATATTCATGATTATAATTTACAATAACAATTAAAATCTTCCAATTATTGACTTAGTTATCTTGTTTTAGTCCCTTCGAATGATATAAATTATTAAACTAAATAATAAAGGATATAATGGATTTAGATGTTAAGAAGATAATTAATCTTCATAAAATAGACACAAGACTTCAAGAAATTCACGACGAAAAAGGTGGCCTTCCTGAAATTATTAATGAACAAAAAGAAAAAGTAGATGAATTAAAGAATAAAATTAATGAATCTGAGGAAGAAATAAAATTATTAAATAAGGATAAATCGGTTTGCACGTTAAGTATTGAAGATTTTAATAGTAATCTTGATAAACATAATAAGCAAATGGATAATGTAAAAAATAATAAAGAATATGATGCTCTCCTTTTAGAAATTGATCATTTAAAAAAAGAAAATAATGAATTGCAATCAAAGGTAAGTGTTATTAATAATTCAATTGAAGATATGAATACTTCTAATGAAGAAATTAATAGCCAGATTGATTCATTAATTGAAAAAATAGATAATAATGAGAAAGAGCTAAATGAAAAAAGCGTTGAATTTAGTATTGAAGAAAAATTATTAGAAAAAGATAAGAATAAATTAATATCAGAAATTTCTAATAATCGATTTTTAGAACAATATAAAGAAGATAATGATAGTTTAGTTACGGCAGTATATAGTGGTTCATGTGGGACATGTTTTTATACCTTGCCTGCTCAATCTTTGGAAGATACTAAAAGTGGTAAATTGATTACTTGCCCAAGTTGTTCTATTTATCTATATTTTGATGAAGAAAATCAATAATTAGTTTTTTGAGATTAACTGGATAACTGCTCTTTTATAGAGAGGAAAGTCCGAACTCCACAGGACAGAATGCCTCATAATTAGAGGAACTAATATTTAGTTGGAAAGTGCAACAGAAAGTATACCGCCATTTATGGTAAGGGTGAAACGGAGGTGTAAGAGACCCCCAGAAATAATTGAAAAATTATTTGCTATGTAAACCCCATTTGGAGCAAGATCAAGAAATCATGTGTTGTCCGCACATTAATGATGGGTAGATCGCTTGAATTAAACTGTGAAGTTTAATCCAGATGAATAGTTATCTACTTACTTATGTAAGTAACAGAATTCGGCTTATAGGTTAATCTCAAATTTTTAAAAATATATATTATGAAAAATTCGTTTATAAAAGATATAGCATTTTATGTTCCAGAAAAAATTCTAACGAATGATGATTTATCTACTATGATGGATACATCAGATGAATGGATTAAAACACGAACAGGAATTCATAAAAGGCATACAACTGGAGATACAAATATGGGGCCAGCTGATTTAGCTGTTTTAGCCTCTAAAAAACTTTTCAATAAGCTTAATATGGATAAAAGTGAGATTGATTTTGTTGTATTTGCAACATCTACTCCAGATTATTATGTCCCAGGTTCTGGTGCCCTTTTTCAAGAAAAAATGGGTTTAGATAATATAGGTGTTTTAGATATAAGGCAAGGATGTTCTGGATTTACATATGCATTATCTGTAGCTGACAAATTTATTAAAACCAATACTTATAAAAATATTTTAGTTATTGGTTCTGAAGTGCAAACAACACAACTTGATTATGATAATGATGGCAGGGGAACAGCTGTTTTATTTGGAGATGGTGCAGCAGCATGTTTATTAACTTCAACAAATAATGATAGAGGAATTTTATCAGCACATTTACACTCTGATGGAAAGTATATTGATGACCTTTCTAGCTCTCATCCTAGCTCAAAGTATAAAGATATAATAACTAAAGAAAATATCAAAGAGAGAAAACATCATATTCACATGAATGGAAGAGAAGTATTTAAACATGCAGTTAGAAGATTTAAAGAAGTTATTTTAGAGGGACTAGATTATAATAATTTATCAGTTGATGATGTAAATATGCTTATTCCTCATCAAGCTAATTATCGAATCTCTCAAACCGTTCAAAAGCAATTAAATATAGATCAAGATAAAGTGTTTTCTAATATTCATAATTATGGAAATACAACAGCCGCATCAATTGGGATAGCCTTATCCGAAGCCCTTGAACAAAATAAAATTAATAAGGGTGATATTGTTGTTTTAGCTTCTTTTGGAGCAGGATTTCAATGGGGGTCTGTAGTAATTAAATGGTAACTGATAATTCAGTATATTATAGTGATGAACATATTCTACTTAGAAAAACTGTAAGAGAGTTTGCACAAAATGAACTTGCTCCATTAGCAATTGAAATAGATACTAAGGGAATTTTCCCAACAGAATCGATAAAAAAATTATCTGAACTTGGTTTAATGGGAATACCTTGGGATCCTAAGTTTGGCGGTGGTGGCATGGATATGCTTTCTCTTGTTATTACAATAGAAGAATTAGCTAAAGTTTGTGTTTCAACAGCTGCAACTTTAATGGCTCATACAAGTTTAGGAACGGGTCCATTTAGTTATTTTGGAACAGATGAGCAGAAAAGTAAATACTTGTCTAAGTTAGCAACAGGTCAAATGATTGGCTCTTTTGGTTTAACTGAGCCAAATGCAGGTAGTGATGCTGGGAATACTCAAACAACAGCAAAGCTAGATGGAAATGAATTTGTTGTTAATGGTCAAAAGATATTTTGCACAAATGCAGGGTATGCTGGTTGCATTATATTTACAAGTAGAATTATTGAAAATGGGGAAGATAAAGGCATTGCCGCATTATTTGTTGATTCAGGTACCAATGGATTGAGCCTAAGTGAACCTGAAAAAAAGATGGGGTGGAAAGGTTCAGATACTAGATCAGTATATTTTGATCAAATGCGTATTCCAAAAGAAAATATTTTAGGAAATGTAGGGAGAGGATTTAAACAATTTTTGAAAACATTAACAATTGGTAGAATATCTATTTCAGCATTAGCTCTTGGAACTGCTACAGGTGCTTATGAATTAGCCCTTAAATATTCACAAGAAAGAACAGCATTTGGGAAAAAAATCAGCTCATTTCAAGGTATTAGTTTTAAACTTGCAGATATGGCGACTCAAATATCTGCATCGCGACAATTAATTTATCATGCAGCATGGCTTCATGATAATAAAAAAGACGTTATAAAAGATGCTGCCATGGCTAAATTATTTTCAAGTGAGGCTGCTATGAAAATTACAACAGAAGCAATTCAAATTCATGGTGGTTATGGTTATATAGAAGACTATCATGTTGAACGTTTTTTTAGAGATGCAAAGATCTTAGAAATAGGTGAAGGCACAAGCGAAGTTCAAAGAATGGTTATTGCAAGAGAGATATTAAAAAGTTTTTCTAATACGTGATTTCAATTTCTATCCATAATGATTTTAATAAAAATTTAGTATTAAAGCAAAATGCGATTATAGAATTATGCTCTAAAATATTAGACTCAGAAAATTGCAATAATGCTAAAATAGATTTTATTTTAAAAGATAAAAAATTTCTTAATTCACTCAAAAAAGAATATTTTGATATGGATGTTTATACTGATGTAATTGCATTTAATCTAGGTGAGAAAGATACCATTGATGGAGAGGTTTATATTAGTATTGATGATGTGTTAGAAAATGCAAAATTATATTCTAAAACATTTAATGAGGAATTTTCTAGAATTGTTATTCATGGACTATTGCATTTACTTGGATATAATGATAAAACTAAAAAAGAAAAAGATAATATGACATTATTAGAAGAAAAATATTTATTATTATCAAATATTGTATTAATTTCGATTAAATGATTTACATAATTATAATTTTATTGATTTTTTCAGCGTTTTTTTCAAGCTTAGAAACTGCATTGTTTCATTTAAAGCCTTCAAGTAATAAAAATGAAACAGTAAAAGAATTATTAAAGAAACCTAAAAAACTTTTATCTAATTTATTAACAGGGAATACAATTGTTAATATAGCAATTGGTTCATTATCTGCTGTATATACTTTGAATTATATCTCTCCTAATTCTAGTTTAAGTGTATCTAATTTGTTATTTATTCAAGTAACTGTAATTACTTTTATACTTTTAATTTTTGGAGAGATTATTCCAAAAACCTATGCAATAGTTAAATCTGAAAAATTAGCGAATTCTTTCGCTAAATTGTTAACTTTGATTTTAAAGATTATATATCCCATAGCTTTTATTTTTCATAAAATAACAGATCTTATTATTAAAGTATTACCAATAAAAAAAGAACAAGCTTTTGATTCTGAGGAAGAATTAATTATGCTAGCAGAAGTAGGAGAAGAAGAAGGGATGCTTGATCATGAGGAATCAGATATGATTCAATCTGTATTTGAATTTAAAAATAAATTAGTAAAAGAAATTCAAACTCCAAGGGTAGATATATCAGCTCTTGATTCAACATCAAGTCTTGATAATGCTATGGATTTAATAATGAAGAAAAAATTTTCAAAAATTCCAGTTTATAAAGACACAATTGATAATATAAAAGGAATTTTATATGCAAAAGATATTATTCCATATCTTATAGGTTCTAGACCAAATATAGATTTGCTTAAGCTTACAAGGTCACCATACTTTACACCTGAGACCAAGCCAATTGATGAAGTTCTACAAGAGTTTAAAATTAAAAAAACAAGTATAGCTGTTGTTGTTGATGAATGGGGTGGAACATCAGGGCTATTAACTTTAGAGGATATTGTTGAAGAAGTTATGGGTGAATTTAGAGATCCTTATGATAAAGAAGAATATGAAATTATAGATCAGGATGATGGAACTAAAATAGTTGATGGCTCAATAAATATTTATGATATTGAAGAATATTTTAATATTAATTTTCCTGATAATAGAGATTACGATACATTAGCAGGGTTCATATTAGATTCAATCGGAGATATTCCTAAAAAAGGTCAAAAAGTTAAATTTGATAAATTTACTTTTAAGGTAATATTGCTTGATCAAAATAGAATTGAAAAAATTCAAGTATTTAATTAATGGATAAATTTAATAAGCTTATTGAAATAGTTAAAAAATTAAGAGCACCTAATGGATGTGAATGGGATAAGGAACAAACCCATCAATCATTAATACCTTATTTACTTGAAGAAACACATGAAGTAATTGAAGCTATTGAGAATAAAGACTATGTTTCTTTAAAAGAAGAACTTGGAGATTTAATATTACATGTCATTTTTCAAGCTGATTTAGCTTCAGATAAAAATAAATTTTCTGTCGATGATTTACTAAATGGTATTAATAAAAAATTAATAAATCGTCACCCCCATATTTTTTTAAATAATTCAGATGATTCCTATAAAAAAGGAAGTTGGGAGGCTACAAAGAAAAAAGAAAAAAACAGAGAGAGTATTTTAGATGGAGTCCCCAAATCTTTACCTGCATTATTATTATCTAGGAGAATTCAAGAAAAAGCTGCTGGAGTAGGATTTGATTGGGATAATAATGATCAAGTGTTAGATAAGGTAGATGAAGAAATTGGTGAATTAAAAGAATCAATAATAAAAAATGAGGGTATTGATGAAGAATTAGGTGATGTTTTATTTTCATTAGTTAATTTAAGTAGACATTTAAATATTGATCCTGAATTATCTTTAAAAAGGTCCACTGAAAAATTTATAAAAAGATTTAAAGCTATTGAGAAAGAAGTTGATATTGAAAAGTTATCATTGGAAGAATTAGATAAAATTTGGGATAGAAATAAAAAAAATAATTTTAATAAATGATATCTTATATCCAAGATTTTTTTGTATATAGTCATTTTATTATTTAACTCTTTAACTATTTTCAAAAAAACATTTCAATAATTTTGTGGAGGCGCGCGGAATCGAACCGCGGTCCGAATAAGAATTTCAAACAATATCTACATGTTTAGACCCTTTTTTTAATTCATTTTATTTTCTTGAAGAATCACAATAAAATAAAATTATCCTGAATATTTACCGAAGTAAATGAATTTTCATTTAAGAATCATCAGGCAGAGACTTAACCTAGCATGCTAAGTGACACCTCAATATAGTCATCACATACAAATAACTATGAGATGGCTGTTAAACTTAATTAAGCAACAGCAGTATAGCTATAATCGCTATTTACAATTTACCCTAAAGTTTAAGGAGTTTATAGAGTTATGCTCCACATGCAATTATAAGCCCTTCTTTACCCGTCGAAGCCAATCGCCCCCAATTAAATTATATCAAAAAACTAAGCATAAATATTACTAATAAAATAATTTACTTAGTATTATTTTATTTTTTAAGTATAAAATAGTTTCTAAATTTTAATGCTCGAATAGTTTGTTATTTGATTATTTTGTTTTTGTACCATTATATTAGTTTATATGTTGTTATTTTATTGAGTTTAAAATCTAGTTGGTACAGTAATATTTATGTGACTCTGTAGCTCAGTAGGTAGAGCAGCACCCTTTTAAGGTGATGGTCGCAGGTTCGATCCCTGCCAGAGTCACTTCTATTTTAATTGATTCTCAATTAATAATAATATCCCATTTATAATAAACTGTATAGATATTACTAATAAAATTAGTCCCATTATTCTTTGAATTATTCTTATTCCAGTTGTACCTATTTTTTTTGATATTTTTTTACCAAGTAAAAGAATAATGTATGTTAATAGAAGAGTTATTATAATATTTATATGAACAATACATTTATCAATAAATGTATTTGTTTGAGATGATAATAGCATCACAGAAGTAATTGCTCCAGGTCCAGCAATTAGAGGTATTCCAATAGGTGTTATACTTATATCTTCTTTTTTAATTGCTTCTTTTGTTTCTAATGGGGTTGAGGCTTCTCTTGAAACTTTCGAATCAATCATATCAAAACTATTTCTTAAAAATAGTATGCCACCAGCAATCATAAAAGCATAGATTGTAATGCCATAAAATTTAAAAATTAAATCTCCCATTAGTGTGAATATAGTAAGGATTATATAAGCAGTTAATATCCCTTTTTTAACAATATTTTTATATTCTATATCATTATCTCCTTCTGTCATAGAAAGAAGTATAGGTGTAATACCAATAGGATTAATTAAAGCAAACAAAGATGAAAAAGTTAATATTATAAAAGAAAAATTAATTTGTTCCATTTTAATTACATCCTTTCTGGGTTAGAAATTCCTAAAATACCAAGGCCATTTGATAAAGTTATTTTTATTGCTTTAATAAGATATAATCTAGATTTTGTTAATTCATCATTATCATCATTTATCACTCTACATGTAGAATAGTATTTATGAAATTTAGTTGCCAAATTAAATAAATAGTTTGCTAGTAGTTGTGGCTCTAAATTTTCACTTAATTTTAAGATCAAATCTTCAAATTCAATTAATAAATAAATAAGTTTAATTTCTTGTTCATGATTTAGAAGAGATAAGTTTGGATTATCTATATTATTATTTTGTTCTAATATTGTGCAAATTCTTGCATGAGCATATTGGATATAAAATATTGGATTTTTTTCAGATTTTTCTTTTGCTAATTTCAGGTCAAAATTTAAATGAGAGTTTATACTGCGCATTATAAAAAAATATCTAACAACATCTACTCCAGCATCATCTATTAATTTTTCTAATGTTATAAAATTACCTTTTCTTGTTGACATTTTTACAATTTCATTATCCTCTAATATTGAAATAAATTGATGTATAATAACCTTTATATCATTTTTATTAAAACCTAGCTGTTCAATAGCAGCTAATACATCTGGATATGCATCCATATGATCTGCTCCAAAAACATCAACGCATAGATCGTATCCTCTTTCAAATTTTGTAACATGATATGCAATGTCAGGGAGCCTATATGTCGGCTCTCCAGTACTTTTTATTAAAACTCGATCAGATTCCATTCCAATATTAGTAGCTTTAAACCATGTTGCATCTTCTTTTTCATATATTAATTTTTTATCTTTTAATTTGTTTATAACATCAAATATTTTTTTGTTATCATAAAGTGTTTTTTCATTAAAGTAATTATCAAATTTTAAACCAATCTTTGATAGTGTATTTTTAATTTGATTAAAGATATATTCTTCAGCAATATTTTTAAAAAAATCATCAGATTCATTTAATAGTTTATCTTTTTTATCTTGAATTAATGAATTTGCAATATCTTTTATATACTCTCCTTTATAACCATCATCTGGGAAACTATAGTCTTTATTTAATAATTCATAATATCTAGCTTTTAGAGATTCTCCAAGAATTCTCATTTGTCTACCTGCATTATTGTAATAATATTCTCTATCTACTTTAAATCCACTCCATTCTAAAACATTACTGACAACATCCCCTATAATTGCTCCTCTTCCATGGCCTACTGTGAGTGGACCAGTAGGATTTGCACTTACAAATTCTACTAAAACTTTTTTATTTTCTCCTGATTTATTTTTTCCATAATTACTATTTAAATCAATAATTTTATTAAGAGATTTTGTTAATGATGATATGGCTAATTTAAAATTTATAAATCCTGGTTTTGCTATTTCAATTGATTCGAATAAATCAGATTTAATTAGCTCTTTTTTTAATTCCTCACAGATTTCTAATGGATTTTTTTTTGTTATTTTTGTTAATAACAAAGCAATATTTGTTGAAACATCACCATGATTTTTGTTTTTAGGTTTCTCAATAGAAATTTTGATATCATCTATTCCATTATATATGGATTTTAGACAATTGTCTATTTCTTCAATTATTTTATGTTTCATAGGACTCTTTAATCTTTTTTATTTTTGCATCACCCCATAATCTTTCAATGTTATAATATTCTCGGGTCTCTTTATTAAAAATATTGATAACAATATTAACATAATCAATCAAAACCCATTTTAAATTTTCATGTCCTTCGATATGTAATGGTTTAATTTTATCTATACTTAAAGTATCTGTAAGATGATTCATGAGTGCTTTTGTTTGAGGCTCAGATTCTGAAGAACATACTATAAATGTATCTGTTAAAGATGTCAATTTTTTAACATCAATTACATTTATTTCTATTGCTTTTTTATCTAATAAACAATTAATGATTTTATCTAATATATTTTTATTATTCATAGTTAAAAAGGCTCATAGTACATTGAAACAAGTTTATAAGAATCTATTTTATTGTAGTCTTCACCTAATATAAGAGTTATCTGGTAATAAGTATTTTCATTATAATTATAGCTCACATGATTTGGATTGATTTTCAATAATTCAATAATTTCATTTGAATATATAGAATAATCTCTTTTATGAAAAACCAACTTAGTATTTTTATAATCAAAATTATCTGCATTTTTATAATCTATAATATCATATCCATTTTTTCTTAAAAAATTTGTATAAAGCTTAGCAATCCCTGATTTTCCACATCCATTTTCTATAGATACTTGAATTTTATAGCCAGCAATTTCTTCGCTTTTTGTTTTTGGTATCATAGAGTCAAATCTACTGCTACTAAGTACAATAGATTCATCTTCTTTATTACTAATAAAAAATAATGCAAAGACTATTAGGGAAAAAACTGAGATTGTATATTTATTTATAAATTTCATTGTTTGTTTTTTGATAACTCATCTAGTTGCTTAATTGTATTAATACCATTTATTTCATCAGTTTGCTGTGTATTATAAGTAGAAATTTTATCTTTATCAATAAATTCAAAAATATCAGTTAAGTAATATTCGTTTTGTTTATTTGAATCTTTAATTAAATTGATTTTTTCAACTAGTGTTTTTGTATCAAACAGATATATTCCTGAATTAATTTCATGTATTTGTAATTCTTTCTCATTAGCATCTTTATGTTCTACAATTTTAACAAATTTATCATTATCTCTTACAATTCTTCCATATCCGCTTGGGTCTTCTATGTTTGCTGATAAAATTGATCCTAGTGATTCATTTTTATTATGAATTTCAATTAAATTTTTTAATGTATTATTTGAAATAAATGGTACATCACCAGATAAGACAAGTGTTTGTCCTGATTTATCGATTAAATTTTCTTCACATTGCATGATTGCATGTGCTGTCCCTTTTTGTTGTTCTTGATAAGCAAAAGAAACATTAAACTTATTTACTGATTTAATAACCATATCTTTTTTAAATCCAACAATTAAGATTATTTCTTTTGGATTTAGTGATTCAGAAGTTTCAAGTACAAAATGTAATATAGGTTTATTATTTATTTCATGTAATACTTTTGGTAATTCAGAATTCATCCTTGAACCTTTTCCTGCAGCAAGAATACATATCCTTAAATCTTTATGATTCATGTAATTCAATTATCCCTCCGCCTAATAAGGCTTCTTGATTATCATAAAAAACAATTGATTGGCCTGGCGTAACTGCTAATTGAGGCTTTTCAAATGTTACCAATATTGCGCCATCATTATCAGATATCTTAGATTCTGATATTTGCCCATTATATCTGATTTGAGCATAAGCATTTAATGGAAGTCTTATTTTATTATTCAACCAGTTAATGTTTGATACTTTGCATTTTTTAGAAAATAAAGATTTTTTTTCACTTACAGTAATTGAGTTTTTATCTGAACTTATTTCTTTTACATATAATGGATTTGGATTTGTAATTCCAATGCCCCTTCTTTGCCCTACAGTGTAATTAATAAAACCATCATTCTCACCAATTTTTTCTCCATCTTCATTTAATGTAGAACCTTTTTTAGATATTTTTTCTACTTTATCTTTAGCATATTCATTTATAAATCTTTTGTAATTATTATCTGGAATAAAACAAATCTCCATACTTTCAGGTGCCTGAGCATTCTCAAATTTATTTTCAGCTGCAATTTGTCTAACTTCTTTTTTTCTTAAGTTTCCCAGGGGAAGAATAGTCCTTGAAAGAGTTTCCTTTGGAATTCCCCATAATACATATGATTGATCTTTGCCTTTATCTTTCCCTCTTGTAATTTTATATTCGTTATTATTATTTTCAATATTTGCGTAATGTCCAGTTGCAATATATTTAGCACCAAGTTTATCAGCTTGATTTATAAAAGTATCCCATTTAACATATGAATTACATCTTACACAAGGATTTGGTGTTCTACCAGATAAATATTCATCAACAAAATTATTAATAACTTTGTTTTCAAAGTCTTCACTAAAATCAATAGTATAGTGGGGGACATCTAATCTTTCACAAACAAGTTTTGCATTATTTATTGATTCAATTGCACAGCAGTTATTCTCTT
>CAYVBB010000008.1:0-18477 GCA_964448515.1 uncultured bacterium
ATTAAAAGAAATGGGAAGATTTAGACATGAAGCGGTAGCTTTTGATCCTAATAAAGGTTTTGTTTACCAAACTGAAGATAGAGAGGATGGTTTGTTTTACAGGTTTATTCCTAATATAAAAAATAATTTAAAAAAAGGGGGTAGGCTACAAGGATTGTCTTTAGTGGATTTTAGAGGACCTGATTGTAGAAATTGGAAAAATGAAACATTTAAAGTTGGAAAATCATATAGATGTAAATGGATTGATTTAGATGATGTGGAATCACCTTTAGATGATTTGAGAAAGCGTGGAAGGAATAAAGGGTGTGCTATATTTGCAAGAGGAGAGGGAATGTGGTATTCAAATGACTATGTTTATTTTAGTGCAACTACTGGAGGTAAAAATAAATTTGGACAAATTTGGAGATATTCTAATGATAAAAAAATAGAACTTTTTTATGAGTCTAAAAGTAAAGAGTCAATGTATAAGCCAGATAATATTGTAGTAGCTCCATGGGGAGATGTAATTATATGTGAAGATGGAAGAGGGCATGATAGATTAATTGGAATTAAGCCTAATGGTCAAACATATGTTTTAGCTGAAAATATTTTAAATACATCTGAGCTTGCAGGCATAGTTTTTTCACCAGATGAAAAAATATTATTTCTTAATATTTATAAACCAACAATGACACTTGCAATTGAGGGTCCTTGGAATCAATTGTAAAATCATGTTAAATTAAAATAGCTATGAATAATGAAAAAGTAGAAATAAAAATACAATCAAGATGGTCCTACTATCTTGAGTTAATTAAGAAAAAATTAATTAAACCTATATTTGGAATTTTGATTCTTTTAGGTGTTTTATATATTGGTTTTTATGTTTTATTATTTTTACTTCTATTTTTTGGTATAAGTTATTTTATTAATAATCTTAAAAGGTAGATTCTAATAGTTGCTAATCTAAAATAATATTAATTAATAAAATTATATCAATAATATCTATTGTTGTATCATCATTAATATCTCCTAGCCATAAATATAAATCAGAAATATTTTGAGTATATAAAATTGTATTAACTAGAATTAACGCATCTAGTACATTAATAGTTAAATCATCATTCATATCTCCAATTTCAATATTAGTCTGAGAAATCATATTATTATGTTCAATTGAAAGAAACATTTTATCTATTTGTTCTTGAGTAAATGCATTTGCACATTCAAAGTGAGTATAACTCATATAGTTATCTATTTGTGGTTCATAAGCATATCCACATGAATCTACTTCATTTTCTATATAAGTACAATCATATCCATCAAAGGTAACTTTATTTTTTAAAACAGTAGAAGCTTCTGTATCACATAATAAATCAGCAGAAATTTCACAATTAACTTCGCATGTATCAGATGATTCATCATCATTTCTAATTACATTCTCTTCTCCATGTGATCCTGGGTGTGTATGGAGTAATCCAAGGCAATGTCCTAATTCATGTATAGGGATAAATGTATTTGCTAAATCATAGCAGGCAATATTTTCTTCAATATAACTACATTCATTTCCTGCAACAAATAATTCATTACCAGGAGTATTAAAAGCTTGTCCATAGCCAGTAAGACCTCCACCACTGTAGTCTATGTTTGGTAGATAATAAAAATTAATTAAGCTATCAATTGAATTGTTTTGCATAAGATGAAAGGGTCTAAAATGATCTGTGAAATAATATAGTGAATCACTATATATGCTTTCGATATCATATAATTCTATTAATATCCCTAATTGCTTATAAGAATTTATTAAATCTTGGAAACCAGTTTCAATTGAGTTTTCAGTCATTTCAAATAAACTATCTGATCTATGGATTTTCCAAATTTTAGCTCTAATAACAGCTTTTTCTAGCTCTCTATTAATTTGAGTTTCTTTTTTAAAAGACTGTGTATTATTTCCAGAATTGCATTCCCAATTTGAAATATTATGATGTTCTCTTGAATTAGATAGTGAGAATAAAATTATTATTAGTAAAAATTTAAATCTTAATAGTTCCATTTAATCAAAATATTATTGATAATTATTTAGTTAATCAAGATTTATTATTATCTAATAAACAAAAAACCCCAACATTTCTGAAGGGGTTTGATGTGGTCGGACGCGGAATCGAACCACGGACACGAGGATTTTCAGTCCTCTGCTCTACCAACTGAGCTATCCGACCAAACTATCAAAAATTTCTATATAAAGTAACTTATACAGGTACTTAAATTATGATGATGAAAGTAGTTATTGCAACACATAATAAAGATAAACTTAAAGAATTAAAAAAAGGTTTAAGTAATTTAGATATTGAATTGCTTGATCTATCCTCATTTCCAGAAATTGGTGAAATTATAGAAAATGGAGAAACTCTTCAAGAAAATGCATTTATTAAAGCTAGGGAAGTTTATAAACTAACTGGTTTACCTTCTATAGCAGATGATACGGGGTTAGAAGTTGATGCTTTAGGAGGAAAACCTGGTGTTTATACAGCAAGATTTGCTGGAGAAAATTGCTCGTATTTAGATAATGTAAATAAAATGCTTAAGGTAATGAAAAATATTAAAAATTCAGATAGATCAGCAATATTCAAAACTGTTATGGCATTTGTCGACGATAAAACGGAACTTTTTTCAATTGGAGAAGTAAAAGGGATGATAGCCTCGGAAAAGAAAGGTCTTGGAGGTTTCGGGTATGATTCCATATTTTATGTGGTGAACGAAGGAAAAACATTTGCTGAAATGTCTATAGAAAAGAAAAATATTATATCTCATCGAGGGAAGGCAATTAAAAATTTTATGCCTAAACTTGAGTCTTATTTTAAGACTGATAAAACTACAAAGGAGTCTGCCTAGCGTCCCACTGCTAAGGTGAATAATATATATTCAATTAACTATTTAAAGATAATTTTTTATCTTTGCACTGCCTTATTTTTTAATTTACTAGGAGCAGAACAGGAGAGTAACGTCCCATACTATGATAATTGTGGTACATACGATAATAATCCTAGCAATGATTGTACACAAGATTGTTTTGGTAGATGGGGAGGTGATGCTGCTATTGATGAATGCGGAGTATGTGGAGGAAATGGTCCTAAAGAGAATGAAGATTGTGTTGGAAATTGTCTTATTGAAATAGATTGTTTTGGAATTTGCGGAGGGTTAGCACGTTTAGATGATTGTAGTAAGTGTGATGAAGACCCTACTAATGATTGTAAAAAATCATATTTTGATAATTGTGGAAATTTTGATGATAATCCAGACAATGACTGTATCCAAGACTGTAGTGGAGTTTGGGGAGGAATAAATCAATTAGATGATTGTGGTATATGCGGAGGAAATAATTCTACGTGTGGAGATTGTGCTGGAGTAGCATATGGTAGTGCTTATTATGATAATTGCAATGTTTGTGATGATAACCCAAATAATGATTGTGTCCAAGATTGTGATGGTGAATGGGGTGGAGATAATAAACTAGATAACTGCGGTATATGCGGAGGTGATAATTCAACATGTGAAGATTGTGCTGGGAATATAAAAGGTAGTGCTTATTATGATAATTGTAATGTTTGTGATGATAATCCAGATAATGATTGTATCAAAGATTGTAATGGTGAATGGGGTGGAAACTTATTAATAGATGAATGCGGAGAATGCGGGGGAAAAGGAATTCTTCAAGGCTATTGTGATTGTAATTTAAATATTCTCGATTGTATGGGAATTTGTGGTGGAAATAGCTTAGCAGAAGATTGTTCTCTAAAAGAAAACCCTTCTCTAGTTTCAAACATAAATATTGATTTTGTTGATGATATTTATTTTTCTAGAACAATTAGATATTATAGGTTTTTAAATGGAGTTGTAGATCCTTTTTATAAAGATATAAAAGGGTTAGCATTTGCTTCAGAATATAGACCTAATTCTTATCATGGATTAAATTTTACAAAGGAATTAAGAAAGTTAAGTAAAAAAACAGAGTTGGGTTATGATGGCAAAACTATTATAACATCTTTGAAGTATGGTGTTAATGATATAGTACAGCCATCAATAGTATCTGTTGATTATTATAAATTGAGAACAATTAATATTAATAATTATGAAAAAATGAAAGAGGTTTCTTTTAATCAGATAAGTCCAAATGTAAAGAACTCTAGAAATTCTAAAAAACTTACTCTTGTAAGTCAAGATATCGGGGAAACAAATGTAGCTATTAATCTTAGTGGGCAGATAGAAATAAGAGGAGAATTAGAGTTTATTGATTCTCAAAGCAGTTCATTAAGTAATCAAAATAATGAATCTTGGAATTTAGATATTGATCAAAAACAAAGATTTGATTTAGAAGGTCAGGTTGGTGATAGATTAACTATAAGTGCTGATCAAAATTCAGAATCAGACTTTGATTTTGAAAATTCATTATTATTGGATTACAAAGGATATGATAATGAGATTATAAGTAATATCCAAGCAGGTAATATAGGTATTAGTCTTAGTGAAGGGAGCTTGTTTAGTGTTGGGATGGGTAAAAGAGCTGGTGTCTTTGGTGTAAAAATGAGCAGTCAATTAGGTCCTATAGAATTCAATACAATTATAGGTAGAGAAAAAGTTAAGAAAGAATCATTTTCCTTAGGGAATCAATCAGAAGGTTTAGATAGATA
This sequence comes from uncultured bacterium, assembly GCA_964448515.1. Taxonomy (GTDB): domain Bacteria; phylum Fidelibacterota; class Marinisomatia; order SCGC-AAA003-L08; family D37C17. The sequence continues at coordinate 4,665 of CAYVBB010000008.1, forward strand.
TGATTATCAATTTATAAAAGATAAGTATTTTTTCATTGATAAGATTTTTAAAAATAATTTTTATCCATTAAATGAGGATTATATTAATGAGATTGGTTCTAATGAGTATGTTATAAAAGATTTTAAATTATATAAAAGAGCACAAACCAATGAAATTGAAACAGATATATATGAAGGAATTGCATATATTGATCCTTTAAATAAAGATATTGGCACTCCGGAAAATAATATATGGATTGAATTAGAAGATCAGTATTCAGGGAATGATTATTATATAAATAAATATTATGGTTACGTAAGATTGAATTCAATATCAACTAGTGATCTAATTGCAGTTCATTATACGATAGGTGATTTAAATAATGATGGTAGTATTTTAGAATCATCTAATCCTATTCAAACTGGTACAGAGTACCTAGTCCAAGATAGATGTTTGTTATCGATGCAAGATGATTGTAATGAAGAGACAATTAATGGATGTTCAGAAATAGAAGCTTCAACATTAGATGTTTGTACTGAAGATAATAATACAAATTGTTGTAACTATATTGAATATAATAATTTGTCTGGTTTTTCTGCTAACCCATTAATTCTGAAAATAATAAAAACAGAGGGGCAACAAGATCCTCCAAGTCCAGATAATCCAAATGGTAATCCTACATGGGAGTTAATGATGAAAAATGTATATGATATAGGATTATCAAACTTTACTCAAGGTGATGAGCCTCCAGAAATTGATATTATACATATTGGAGGACAATTAGGAACAGAAACTGCAAGTTCAAATGGAAATACATTTTTAAGAATCTTTGGTATAGATAATAAAGATTCTCAAGGTTTTTTTATAGCAAATGGGGATGGCAAAGTTGATAGTTATTTTATTAATAGTTGGGGTGATTTATTTTTACCTTTTGATATGCCTTTTGCCTATGACCCTGAGGCATATCTGGGGAATCCTCATCTAGATTTAGCTAATATATTTGATGGTGATTTAGAAAGCATAAATATTGAGACATTATCTACAATTAGAGAAAATGGTGATGCAGGACCAGAATTTACAATTTATAGGTATGAAGATGGTCCAGCGATGTACTATAGTAGTAATGAAACAACAAAAGCATCTGAAAAAGAATTTGTTATAAAAGTTAAAAATGTTAATCAAAATACAACTATAAATTTAGGATTTATGATTGTTGAAGGAAGTGAAACTTTAACAGATGGTTCAACTCAATTAATTAAAGGTGTTGATTATTCTGTTGATTATTTTACAGGAACATTAACATTAATTTCGGATAGAGCTAAAAATAATTCTCAGACTCTTAGGATTTCATATGAAATAGTTTCTTTTGATCAAAAATTAATTATCGGAAATTCATTTAAATATAAATTTTTCAATGAAAGTAGTTTATTTGGAGGAGCTTATTTTTATAAGCAATCAATAACTGATAATAAAGTAGAAATTGGTTATGAGCCTATGGAAAATATGATATGGCATCTTGGAGGTAAATATTCGAAGGAATTACTTAACTTAAATAATTCAGTAAATAATAAAGGGTTGGTATATTTAGAAAAACCTTCAGAATTTAGTTTTTCAACTGAAGTTGCTCAAATTTTCCCTAATCCTAATCCCATTGGAATTGCTTATATTGATGATTTTGAATCATCAAAAAGATATTCTACGATGCCAATTTTAAATTCTGCATGGCAAGAATCATCACCTCCTTATAAAATTAAAAATATTGATTGTTTAAGTGCTGCAACAGAATCAGATTGTTTAGAATTAGATGATTGTGAAATTAATTATAATGAGTATAATGAATTTTTAAGCTGTGAAGTTGTTTTAGAAAAGTATGATATTTATAAAAGGGAGAATGTATACTGGTACAATCCTTATAATGATATTCCTACTGAGCTTATATGGCCTGATAAAGAAGTAGAAGAAGCATCAAAAGAGCAGACTTTATGGATAGAAATTCCTGAAGAAAAAATTGGTGGAAATGTAAATAATGATAATGATAATAAATGGTGGAATGGGATAACAGCTTCTTTGTATGCATCAGATCAAAACCAATCAAATAATAAATATTTAGATATTTGGCTTAATTATGAAGGTTTAATTGGTTTTGAAAATCATTATAATGGACTGCCAGAGAATCCAATTTTAGTAAATAGAAATAATTTGAAATTGAATATAGATATTGGAATGATTAGTGAAGATACAAATGATAATGGAATATTAGATACAGAAGATTTAGTCCCTGAATCATTAATGATTATGGGTGATGGTTTATTAGATACTGGAGAAGATAAAGGTATGGATGCATGTATAAATGAATATGAAGATGGTTGGGGGGGGTGTCTATGCTCTGAGTTTAATCATGGAAATAATAATGATAATACATATAATAGTTGTATTGATGATAACCAGCTTACTTTTTCTCAAATCAAAACGGAAATATTATCTGGTAATTCTAACTATGATAGTGTTATTAATATAAATGTAAGTTCTGATGATCCAAATAATGATGATTTTAGTTACACATCATCAAGTAATGACTTTAGTCATTATAATGGCACAGAAAACAATGGTGCAATATTAGAAAATAAATATCCTGATTCTGAAGATTTAAATGGTGATCAATTTATTGATGATATTAATTCTTACTACTCATATACAATAAACTTAGATATGAATAATAATGATATTATACAAAGTGAAATATTATCTACAAATTGGAAACTTTTTAGAATTCCATTAAATGATTTTATAGCTATTAATGAAACCTCTGGTTATAGTGCAGATTGGACAAATGTAAAGAATATTAGATTGTGGTTAGAAGGAGAATATTCTGAAAATGATACCCATGGATTACTTGGGATTGCTTCAATTGAAATTGTAGGAAATGAATGGGAAGAATTAGGTCTGGTAAATAATGATGATATTGGTCAAGTAGGATATTTAGAATCTGAATTTGTTTCAAATGAAGATGTTAGTATTCAGCTAATCAATAATCAAGAAAATTCTGATATATATGATCCCCCTGAAGGAGTTTCTGGTAGTAATCAAAATTTTGGTACAGGTGGACTTGGAAGCTTAATAGTTGATAAGGAACAATCTTTAGTAATTGATTTTAATAGTGTTTCAGATTATAATGGAGGGATTAACTTAGATAGTACGGCATTTATTAAGAAAAATGTTAGTTATTCATCATTGGATTCTGAAAAACAAAATAGTTTTTTTGTTTATAAAAATTTAGAGATGTTGATAGTGGAGATATTATCTTGAAAGATAAAATGTATTTTAATGGAAATGAATCAACTAATGGACAAGATTGGTATAGTAGTTGCAATGAGATAGATAATGAAGAATGTTCAAATGTTGAGTTATGTTTTAGATTTGGGAAAGATGATAATTATTATGAAATAAGGAAACCATTTAAATCAATTGATAATGATGATGTTTTAGATCCTAATGGGTGGCAAAATTTAAAGGTTAATTTAGATGAATTAACTAGATATAAATTAAATAGACAAAATTTAGAATCTTATAATGATAATGGAATTGATAATTGTGATGATTCATATGAGACAGGAATTATTAATTCTCAAAATAATATTCCAGGTTGTCTTAATCAAGATGCAATTGATTTAGGAATTACAACCTTGAAAATATGTGATGAAATATCTGGAACAACAGTATTTACCGATGAACAAATAAGCTATTGCAATGAAAATGATTGTTTGAATTTTATAAATAGTGATATATGCCTTGATGAGAATTATGATGAGCTAGGTCTTTATATCCCTTACATCTTAGATCCTAATGGAGATAATTATTATATCCCAGGAGTAGAATGTTGCGATTCAAATGTAGATAACGAAAATTTTTGTATTCCTGATATAAATAATATTGATAATCCTAATTTTTATTGCCCTGATTTATCTGACATTTTTTATTTAGGTACAGAAGGTAATAATCAATATGATTGTTTCGATGAAAACAATGAATCTTGTGGAGAAGATGATTTGATTTTTTATGGAGAGGAAGTAATAGATGATTGGGATCAGAATAGTCTATATACAACCCCTGGTTCATATATTGCAGAAGATGAAATTTGGTCATGGAAAGATTATTGTGAAAGCAATGAAAATTTAGATATTGAAGAATGTGATGATTGGACAACAGTTGATATAAGTACAGTATGTGAAGATTGTAGTGAGTTGAGAGTGAAAGGTGAACCTGCAATTAATAAGATGGAATATATTATGGTTGGGATTAAAAATAATGCTCCTGGAACAATTTTTGGAAGTGTGTGGATTAACGAACTTAGAATGACTGGGGTAAAAAGAAAAAAAGGGACAGCTTTCACTACAAACTTTAAATTTAATTTAGGAGATGTTTTTAATATTGATTTGGATTTTAAGAGTGAAGAAGCAGATTTTCATCGTTTAGAACAAAGATTAGGTTCAGGTGATCATTCTATTAATTACTCTGTTAATTTAGGATTTTCTCCACATGAATTATTTAAAGAAAATTATTTTCAAATGCCTCTTACTATAAAGTATTCAAAAGGTTTATACTCTCCATTATATAAACCAGGATCTGATATTATTTTAGGAGGTTTTAATGATACCCCTGATGAGTTCAAAAATATAACAAATTCAATTACTTTAAGTACATCTTTGAATACAATGTTTTCAAATTATTATAGTGAAAACTTATTTTTTAAACATTTACTAGATAATTCAAAATTTACATATTCATATAAATGGGATCAGTCTTCTAATACAACAATTTTAAATAAAGAGTCTATTTTACAAAATATAAAATTTGACTATTCGTTATCATTTAGTAGAGAGAATAGATGGTATCCATTTAAAAATATCTTTGAAGAGAATACTGATGACCCTGAAAATAAAAAATATTTTGTTAACTTTTTAAAAGATTTAAATATTTATTATACACCACAAAATATTAGCTTTAATTCATCTATAGTTGATTCAGATAATTATACTGTTCAAAGAGATTTATATGGTGGTATTGTAACTGATGAAGAAAACATTGATTTAAATAGAACTTTTTCTTCTGATATTAATATAGTCGATAATCTATCACTTAAATATTCAGTTAATATGAAAAATAATTTAAATGATTATTTCTCTAATAATTCAGCTATGAAAATTTCAGATTTCTTTGATTTATCTTATTCCCCAGGTATAAAGAAAAGCTATAATCAACAGCTTTCATTTACTTATACACCCGAATATTTAAAATGGTTGGCTCCTAGATTCACATATGTACCTACATATAATTGGGTAAGAGATGCAGTAAGTGGAGAATCATCAACAGCTGATATATCAAGTGATAATAAATTTTCAGTTTCATTTACTTTTTCATTTACTCAATTTATTGAACAGTTTTATGAAACAGATAAAAAAACATCAGGAAGTTCATCTAGGTCAACTGGAAGAAGACGTTCATCTAGTTCACCAAAAAATACAAATTCAAACAAAATTTTTATTATTAATCAGCCTCATTTCAAAACTATTTTAAAGTTTTTTCATGAAATTGGTCAAAGATTTTCAAGTGTGAATATAAATTATTCATATTATACAACTAATAAGTATAATAATATATCTACTGATATAAATCCAGATTATAAATTTAAGCTAGGAATAGTTGATAGACCAATTGAAGGAAGCTTATTTACATCATCAGATGGAATAATTATTTCTTCATCAAATACGTTTAATCAAGAATTGAAATTTAGTACTTCAATACAATTAACTCAAAATCTAACATTATCAAATGTTGAATATAGAGTCTCTCTATCAGCAAACAATCAAAGTGATAGTGGATATAATGAAACTCAATCTGAATCATATTTTCCCCTTGGTCCTTCAGGTAAAAATGGATTCCCAATATTTGGGTGGTCAATAAATTTAAGAGGGTTAGAAAAGTATCAATTTTTAGACAATTGGTTTAAGAGTTTTAGTTTAAGTCATACTTTTAGTGGAGAAAAAAATAAAATAAGTCAGGATTTTATTGTTCAAAAATTAGATTATAAAAGAAATTTTGCACCATTATTAAGATTTGATATGACTACAAAAAAAGTTCCTCTTGACATTGATTTAACTTTGAATAATACTTTAAATATTACAAATGAGGGAGGACAGATAGAAAGAACAACAAATAATCAGGTAAGTTTAACTTTTGGTTATAGGAAAAAAACAGGTTTTAGAATGCCTGTTTTCTTTTTAAGAGATTTTCAAATTGAAAATGAAGTTAATTTAAGTCTTAAGTTAGGTTATGATAATAGTAATACTGAATTTTCTTATTTTGAAACAAATGATTTAAGTCAATTTGAAGTTATTGCATATAGTAACTCCTATAATTTACAGCCTAAGATAACATATAATTTTAGTAAATTTGTTGAAGGTGATTTATGGTTTAATTATATTGTTTCAGATAATCATACTTCTGGAAGAAAAAAGGAAACTGATATAGGGTTTCAAGTTAGAATTTATTTTGAATCCTTTGATTAATAATATATGAATAGAATCTTTTTTATATTACTTTTAACAATTATTCAATCTCAACAAATACCTTTATTTGATGGAGAAATAGCATTTAAATATCTTGAAAAGCAATGTGCATTTGGAGAAAGATATCCAGGAAGTCAGAACCATGTTGATTTAAAAGATTACCTAGTTAGTTTTTTATCTAATAAATCAGATGAGTTAATTGTTTATGATCATGAAATAAATCATCCTTATAATAAAGATAAGAAAATTATTTTATATAATATTTTAGCAAAATATAATCTAGAATCAGATAATCGAATTTTATTGATGGCTCATTGGGATACTAGAGAAATAGCTGATAAGGATATAAATGAAATTAATAAATTAAAACCAATAATGGGTGCTAATGATGGTGCTAGTGGTATTGCAATTTTAATGCATTTATCAGAAATTTTTTCTAGCTATCCTTTTAATAATATTGGAGTTGATTTATTATTTGTAGATGGAGAAGATATGGGTAGGCATGGAGATATAGATAACTTTTCTATAGGCACTAAGTTGTTTTCAAAAAATATTGAATATCCATACCCAAAGTTAGCTATTTGTTTAGATATGGTAGCAGATAAGGACCCTAGATTTAAAATTGAGTATTTCTCATATATTCAAGCTGAAAGTCAAGTTAGAGAATTATGGGATTTAGCAAATAATTTAGGATACAGTGAGTTCGTATATGAACTTACTCAGCCAATTTACGATGATCATAGAGCATTATTTGTAGAGACCGGTATTCCATCCTTAGATATTATTGATTTTGAATATCCTTATTGGCATACTTTAGAAGATACTGTAGATAAGTGTTCTTCGTATACATTGGGTATTGTTGGCAATCTTGTTTGTCAATATTTATATAGGAAAGAAAATGATTAAACAAATGATTTATATTCTCTTTTTTTGTATTTCTATATTATATAGTTCTTATCCTAATGATTATGCAATTGATTCTGTTATTCAAAATTTTCAGTATCGTCATAGACAATTATCTGATGGTTTATCTAGTCAATCAATAGTTGATTTAAGAATATTGAATAATCAGTCTATAGTTATTGGAACATCTGGGGGCTTAGGACTTCTAGATAATGATATGAATTTGTATAGCTTTAATGATAATGAATTACCTGATGGTGGAAATCCTGCTTTAGAAGTATATAATAACGAAAATTTAATTATTGTTTCAGGAGTTGAAACTGTAAATTTTTTAAATGAAGATGTTTCAAGTGGAACAGGTATTTCTTGGTCTTTAGATAATGGGAATACTTGGAATTATATGCCTCAACCTCAAGATCAACTTCCTATATGTGAAGAATTAACATGTGAAAATCCATTGAATTCACCAGACGAATGTGAATGTTCTCCTGCTGCTTCAGGTTGTTCGTGGGATGTCCCAACACAAACTTGTAGTTTAATTGGTAGTAATATTATTGTAGAATGGGGTGGTCAAAGTTTATCAAGTTTAGCAATCCAAACATCAGCAAAAAATGTTACATATGATGTCACCGCTGATATAATTAATAAATATATATACACAGCAAATTGGGCTGGGATGTTAAGAAGATTTAAATATACTGATGAGGATCCTGTTTGGGAGCTTGTGCCTTTACCAATGGATAATCAATCAAGTGCTACATGTGGTTCATACCCAGTAAATTATGTTTATAACCCTGTTGATCCATTGATTAGTGGAAATTTGAATTATGGAGGTAATCATAATCATAAAGTTTTTTCAGTTTATACTGAATTTTATAATGAGCAAATGTATATATGGGCTGGAACTGCTGATGGAGTAAATAAAGGTATTTTAGATCAAGATGGGTGTATAAATTGGGTTCATTATACAACAATAGATGGGTTAGGAGGCGATTGGATTATAGATATAGTTCCACAATATTTAGGAAATGAAAATCCAAGAATATGGCTTGTTTCATGGGATAGAGAAGAGGCTGCTCCTCATCCAAATTCGTTAACTTATACTGATGATAACGGTCTTTCTTGGATTACAGTAGATCAGTTTAGCGAAGAATTCATTGATTTAAATAATAATAATATCTATGATGAGGAAGATAGCTTCAATGATTTAAATAATAATAATAATTATGACGGAGCTACACCTTATAGCCTTTATTTTACTAACGATGTTTTATATGCATCAACAAACAGAGGTCTCTTTTATGCTTTTATTGATAATGTTTTAGATTGGCAAAGATTAGAGTTCCCAAATGAAATTCTAGATATTTTAGATTATAATCAAAATTCAGAAGAAGGAATTTTTACTCAAACAAAAGTATATACATCTTTAAAAAAAGATCAAATATTTTTTATTGGAACACCAAGAGGTTTAGTTTGGGTAGATGCAGGAAATAATATTAATAATCCAGATTTATGGAATATAGAAATAAGTCAAAATACATGGGATTCATTTGTTGCATCAGATCAAGATATAGTTAACAAAAATAAATTGCATATTTGGCCTAATCCATTTTTTATTGATAATGTTTCAACGAATGTAGATTTTCAATTTAAAACTGATAGTAATAGTGGTAAAATGAAGATTTATGATTTTTCAATGAATTTAGTTGATTCATTTGATTGTGATAAAATAAATGATTATGGAAACTTAGAGTGTTCATGGAACGGTAGAAATAAGAATGGTATTAAAGTATCCAATGGAGTTTATTTTTGTAAACTTGATATTGGGTATACAGAGGTTTGGGAAAAATTAATGGTTATAAATGCGACGAAAGGCCATTATTAAAATGAAGTATATCTTAATATTATTTAATTTTTGTTTATTTGCAAATTATTATGGTGGTTATCCAGGTGCTAATTTCAATTATGGGACAAATGCTCGAGAAATTTCATTATCTAATTCTATAGTTAGTTCATACAACAAAGGATTTGTTGCATTTAATAATCCTGCTTTATTACCTAAAATTACTGATAATGAATATGGATTCTCATATTTTTTGATGTCATTAGATAGATCAATACAATCAATATCTATATCTAGGCCTTTACCGCCTTCAGCTGGAGTTAGTTTATCTTTTTATCGTATTGGTACTAATAATATTATTGGAACCTCTAATTTTGGTGAAGAGAATGGTAGTCTAAATTATTCTCAAGGATATGGAATGTTATCTTTTGGTATTAATTTAGGTTCATTATCAGCTGGTTTTAATTTTAAAGCTTTGTTTAATGATATGGACATTTATAAAAGTGAAAGTAGTTTAGGTTTTGATCTTGGATTTTTATATGAGATTAATAATGATATTAATTTGGGTTTTAAGATAAATAATTTATCTTCTTCTTTTGATTGGGAAATAAATTATTTAAATCAAAATCAACCTGAAATATATGAAGAAGAAATTCCATTAAATTATATGTTTGGATTATCATATAATAGATTAAATAAATTATTATTTTCTTCTCAAATAGATTATTTTTCTATTAAAAATAATCTTAACGAAGATAATCAGTTTTACAAAAGATATAAGGTAGGATTTGAGTATAATTTAACATCTGATTCTTTTGATTTTCCTATTTTATTAAGAGTAGGTCTTGATAGACTTCATAATGATTTGGGATATACTCTTGGATTTGGAATGCCTATTAAAATAAACAATTCTATGATATTAAATATAGATTATGCTTTAGATCCGGGATTAGTAGATGAAGGAATAAGTCATTTGTTTAGTTTTTCATTGCTAAATTATTAAAATGTTAAATAAAATATTATTCATATTATTATCATTTAATCTATCAATCTGTATTGGATTGAAGGCTTTAATAATACCACAATCAGCTTCACTGCTATCAACTTCTGGAACAGGTATTTCTTATAGTCATGAAATAAATCCAGCATTATTATTAGAGGCAAATTCTTATTTAAGTTTATCAAAGAATTCCTGGCTAGCAGGTGTTTTTGGTCAAAAAATATCATATATTTTTGATAATCGAAAATATATTTCATTTGAGAGCCTAAGTATTAATGATATTGAATTAAGAGATGAAATCGCTACAGAAGAACCTTTAGGTTTTTTTGGTGCAGATTGGTATGCTGCAGAAATAAATGAATCATATAATTTATCATTTTATGAAAATATTACTTTTGGATATAAGGTAAAATTAAATTATTCAAAATTATATACTGAATCAATGCATGGATATTCAATTGATATAGGATTTAATAATCAAATAAATAAAAATTTAAATATTGGATTATTAATTAAAAACTTAGGTCGTGAATATTCAAATAATTTGAGAGTTGATAATGATATCCTTCTTGGGGTTGGTATCAGTTATAAGGTTCCTGATTTAAAATTAATCTTATTATCAGATTATTTAATCTATGATGAAAATAATTTTTTAAAATTTAGTACAATTACGACTCTTCCATATTTAAATTTTATTATTGGAGGAACATATTCAGAATCATATAGAGATTTATCTTTTGGTATTAAACTTGATTATAAAAAATGGGCTTTCATTTTTGGTAATCTAAATCATAATAATCCGATTTTAGGAAATCCTTCATCAGTAGAGATTAGAAAAATATTCTAGTCTTGTAATTTTTTGTAAATATATAATTTCTTTTTTTAAAAAATAGCTATATTACATTATGGTTAAGAAAATATTTCTAAATATTATATTGCTATCCTTATCATTTACCGCTACAGTTAGTTTTTATATCGATATGTCTAATTCTGAGTTTCCAAACAATGATTATGATTCTGTTATTATTAATGGTTCTTGGTGTTCAAGTGGTGGTGGATGGGATGGCTGGTGTTTAACTTTGACAGATGATAATAATGATAATATTTATGAAGGAAATGTTGATTTAAATAATGGTGATTATGAGTATGTTATTGTAGTATCTGGAGAGGCTGATAGTTGGTCAGGTTGGGGCCAAATTATTAATGCTCCTTCATCAAGTCCATGTGATTTTAATGCTAATGATTCATATTATAATTATGGTTTTACAATTGGAAATAATAATATAGAACAAAGATATTGCGCTGGAACTTGCGATGAATTTTGTGATGAAAATTCATCTGATGGTGGTGATGATGGCGGCGATGATGGAGGTGGCGATACAAATACATGGCAGCTTGTATGGTCAGATGAATTTGATGGTCCTTATATTGATGAGAGTAAATGGAATTTTGAAATTGGAACTGGAAATTGGGGCTGGGGTAATGGAGAACATCAATATTATACTAGCAGGAGTGAGAATGCTTATATTGAAGATGGTAAATTAATTATTCAAGCGCTTTATGAAAATTATGGGGGATCTAATTATACTTCAGCTAGAATGACTACAAAGAATAAGGGTGATTGGACCTATGGTAAAATATCTGGTAGAATAAGGGTTCCAAATGCTGGTGGAACATGGCCTGCATTTTGGATGATGCCAACTAATTCTGTCTATGGTGGCTGGCCTAATAGTGGAGAGATTGATATTATGGAGCATTATGGATGTGATGATGGCCATATCCATTCTACTGTACATAATAACATGTATAATTGGAATGGAGGAATTCCACCAACTAGTTATAGCGCTTATACAAATGCAACTTCAGATTTTCATATATATGAGGTTGAATGGAATGATGATGAATTAAACTTTTATGTTGATGGACAATATTTAGGTACTTATTTTAAAACAAATAGTGGTTGGCAACAATGGCCATACGATCAAGATTTTCATATTATTTTAAATTTAGCTATAGGAAGTCATTTTATGCCTTGTGCTACTGAGAATAATTTATTTCCTGAAAAATTAGAAATTGACTATGTAAGGGTTTATCAACTTGGAACAGGTTGTGGACTTGAAGGAGATATTAATCAGGATACTTCTGTTAATGTAACAGATGTAGTATTATTGGTATCATATATTTTATCTCAGGATTTTGATTTTAATATTTGTAGTGATTTGAATAATGATAATCAGATAAATATTACGGATATAGTTTTTCTAATTAATTTAATAATTAATCCTACTGGTAGACTCTAACATAATCAATTTCAAAAAGTTGAGGGAAAGTAGTTGAATCAAATGAACATATCCCTCCCCAATCTCCACCAATAGCTAAATTTAAAATTATAAAAAAACTCTGATCAAAAGGCCAACTAGTATAATTATCTTCAGATTTATTATAAGTAAAATAATTAATATTATCAAGATACCAACTTATTGAATTTTCATTCCACACAATTGAGTAAATATGAAATTCATCAATATCAGTCCCTGTAGAAGCAAGAACATTATTTAAAGTTCCTCCTTGCTGTGTATTGTTTGCCCAATTATATTCATTGCAGTGAATTGTACCATGAATATTCCCAGCATCACATCCCACATGTTCCATAATATCAATTTCACCACTATTAGGCCAGCCACCATAGACAGAATTAGTTGGCATCATCCAAAATGCAGGCCATGTCCCTAATCCTGCTGGAAGTTTTGCTCTGACTTCCATTTTGCCATAAGTCCAATCACCTTTATTTTTTGTAGTCATCCTTGCAGAGCTGTATTCTGCTCCATTGTAATTTTCTTTAAGAGCTTGAATAATTAATTTACCATCTTCAATAAATGCATTTTCATCTCTTGCAGTGTATGCCTGTTGTTCATTATTGACAACTCCAGGACCCCAAATTTCAAAATTCCATCTAGATAAATCAATCTCTGGGCTATTAAATTCATCGTTCCAAACTAAACTGTAATTTTCTGGAGGGGTATCATAAATGCAATTATAATTATCAGTTGAATCTTCATTATAGTTTATAGCATTTATATCATTACATCCATTGCATGCATCTATATAAGCAGTACTAACACATATGTTATTACAATTTAATTCTGAATTTCCATAGCAAATATTATTACAGTCTAAATCTTCTTCATTACAAAAAGTACCTGTTATATCTTCATATTCTCCTGTTGGTGTAATAGGATTATAATCATTGTAATCTTTCTGATCGCAGCTAAAAAAGAGTGTTGATAGAATTAGTAAATATTTCATTAATATGTTAATCCATAATTATATTTAAATAGTGGGTTGTAATTTGGATTTTTATAATCACTTGGCACTTGAGAAATATTTTTTGGCCAACTAAATGATAATTTACCAGAAGGGCTATAATCACCAAATAATATATCTGAAATACCATCTCCTTCTGTTCCAGGTAACCATGCAGCTATAAAACCATCCCAATTATTTATTTCTTCTGTAATCAT
>CAYVBB010000009.1:0-16483 GCA_964448515.1 uncultured bacterium
AAAATTTAATGCAAAGCAAAATAATATAAAAAATACCTTTTTCTATGCTAGTGATATAAAGGATTTTTTTATAAATCAAGATTCTAAAATAGATAAACCAAACACTATAATAATTGATCCTCCTAGACCTGGGCTACATCCTAATGTTATAAAAGATATAAAAACATTGGCACCTACAAAAATAATTTATGTCTCATGTAATCCATCTACTCAAGCAAGAGATGTAAAAATATTTTTAGAAGATAATTATAAAATATCTGATATTCAGCCTATAGATATGTTTCCTCATACTCCACATATTGAGTGTGTTATAACCTTAAAAAAATAAAAGATAGTTATCTAAAATAACTTTTCAATTACAGTAAATTAATAGTAATGAATGCCATAGAAATTCAATCACTTAAAAAAGTATATGATACAAAAGTTGAAGCCTTAAAAGGAATAAATCTTATTATTCCTCAAGGTTCTTTTTTTGGTTTACTAGGACCCAATGGTGCTGGGAAAACAACAACTATTGGAATATTAACTGGACTAATAAATAAAACATCAGGTACTGCCAAAATTTTAAATCATGATATTATAAGTGATTATAAAAATGCAAGGCGCTCTATTGGTCTATCTCCTCAAGAAATAAATTTAGATGTATTTTTTACCATCAAAAAAATATTGGAATTTCAGGCAGGGTACTTTGGTGTTCCATCTAATATAGCTATCAAAAAAGTAGATGAAGTCCTAAAAAAATTAGGTATTTATGATAAAAAAGATAATACAGCAAGACATTTATCTGGAGGAATGAAAAGGAGAGTACAAATTGCAAAGGCACTTATTCATGATCCTCCTATCCTTATATTAGATGAGCCAACAGCAGGTGTAGATATAGAACTAAGACATATGCTATGGGATTATTTAACTGATTTAAATAAAGAAGGAAAAACAATTTTACTTACTACTCATTATATTGAAGAAGCTGAAAAATTATGTAATGAAATAGCAATTATAAATAATGGCGAAATAATAAAACAAGGCGATACAAAATCTATTATAAAAGAAGTAAGCTTAAATTCTATCGAAATAGAACTTAAAGATTCTAAAAAAATTATTTTATCTAATAAATTCGATTATACCCAAAATGGATTTACACTTAAAATTCAATCTAAAGAAGTTAATAAAGATATAGTTAAAATCATTGAAGAGGTTGAAAAAACTACTAAAATAGAAAATATAAATATAATAAATAGCTCTCTAGAAGATGCATTTATAAAACTAACAAATAAATGAGCATAGAATTTTTAACATTTTTAAAAAGGGAAATACATAGATTTTTAGTTCTGTATAAACAAACTATTATACCTGCTCTTGTATCTTCACTTTTATATATTATTGTTTTTGGAACTACTCTTGGAACTAGAATAAGCTCTATAGATGGAGTACCTTATATTAATTATATAGTACCAGGTCTTGCAATGATGTCGGTTATTAATCAAGCATATCAAAATAGTGCGTCAAGTATAATGCAAGGTAAATATTTAAAATTTATTGAAGATATCTTAGTAGCACCATTAAGTGGATTTGAAATAAGCTTGGGATATATAATTGGAGGCGCAATTAGAGGTCTGATTTGTGGTTTAGGTATACTAATTATTTGCTTATTTATGACTGATTTAAAAATAGAAAACTACCCTTTAACTTTTTTTTACCTTTCAACTGTATCTTGGACTTTTTCAGCATTTGGAGTAATTATTGGAATCTACGCAAAATCTTGGGATGAAATTGGAACATTCACTAATTTTGTATTTATGCCATTAACTTTTTTAGGTGGAGTTTTTTATTCAGTAGATATGCTTCCTGAACTGTGGAGAAATATTTCTTATATTAATCCTATTTATTGGATGATTAGTGGTTTAAGATATTCTACTTTAGGATTAGAAGAGAATGCTAATTTAATATCATTATTTATATGTTTTGGATTTAGTTGTCTATTTACATTAATTGCAACATGGATGTTTAAAACAGGCTATAAAATTAAATCGTAATATTATTATAAAAATCACTATATTCTTGAAATTAAAATATGAGTATTTTAAATAAAATTAAACAAATAAAAGATAAATTGATATTTAAAGTAGTTATCTGGATAGTATCAGTTTGGGTTCTTGGTTCACTTGTGATATCTTTCATTGAACCTGGTGCTTTTAAAAATATTGGTAATTCCTTATGGTGGACAATTGTAACAATGACAACAGTTGGCTATGGAGATATGGCGCCTACTACTATATCAGGGAGGCTACTTGCAATTATTATTATGCTATCAGGTATTATTTTAGTTGCTCTTATTACTGGTACAATATCATCAATTTTTACAACTAAACGTATAATGGAGGGAAAAGGTTTGGAAAAAATTTCTAAAGAAAATCATATTATAATATGTGGATGGAGTCCTAATATTATAAGTCTAATTAATAAATTTACTCAAACATCAAAAAATAGTGATATTGTCCTAATAAATGATGAATCTCAAGATAAAATTGATTCAGTTATGTCAGGAATACAAAATAAAAATGTACACTTTGTTAGAGGAGATTATTCACTTGATTCAATATTAAATAAGGCAAATACTACAAAAGCTGATTATGTACTTATATTGAATGACTCAAGTAACAATCAAGATGAAAAAGTTATTCTTGCAACTCTTACAATTAAAAAAATGTCTCCAAGTATAAGAGTAGTATCTCAAATAAATGATAAAAACAAAATACCTTTTTTAAGGAGGGCTAATGTAGATGCTATACTAAGCAGTGATGATTATAATTTATATATGTCATTATCACATATTCTTGATCCTGGTAGTGCCGAAGCAATAAGTTCTCTTATGAGTGAAAATTCAAATAATAATTTAGAAAGCAAACAAATTCCAGAAAAATTTATTGGAAAATCATTCTCAGAACTTCATAATTATTATTTCAATGAATTTGGTACAATATGCTTGGGACTATATAATCGGGAAGAAAAAATGGGTATATCAGACCTTTTATCATCAAGCAGTGATACAATTGATAAATTTATTGAAAGAAAACTAAAACAAGCAGGACACTCTCTAGATGAGAAAAATAAAGTTCATATAAATTTAAATCCAGATAAAAATGAAATTATATTAAAAGGACAAGGAGCTCTAATTTTAAAATGAAAAACTATCTAAACACCTTTGAAATTTTCAATGGCTTATCAAATGAAGAAATTGAATTATTTACTAATAATATAAAAATTAAGAATTATAATAAAAATGATACAATTATAAATGAAGGAGAAGAAGGTGATTCTCTATTATTTATTATAAGTGGTAAAATTGTAATTACACAAGCTCTAACTTTAGCAACCAATAAACTTGACGAAGGCGATGATCGTGAAAAACAAATTACAAATTTAAATTCTACTGATCATAAAATTATGCTTGGAGAGCTCGCTTTATTTAGTCCAGATAAAAAAAGAAACGCATCAGTTAAAGCTGTTGAGGATTGTGAAATTGCAGGAATTACTTTTGATCAAATATTTGACATATGTAATGAAAATAATGCTGTTGGATATAAATTAATGAAAAACTTATCAGCAATAATTACTAAAAACTTAATTAACTCAAACAATAAAGTACTAAAACTAACAACCGCATTTAGTTTACTTATCGATCAATAAATCACATTAAGTGATTAATATCATTATATAGTACTAATACAAATAAAGATATAATTAAAATAAACCCTACTGATTGTATACTATATTTAACTTTTAAAGGCAATTCCCTACCAATCATACCTTCAATCAATGCAATAAATACATGACCACCATCTAATCCTGGAATAGGTAAAATATTAATTAGTCCTAAATTAACGCTTATCATAGCAGTTAATAAAAGAAGTGATTTCATACCTCCAGTTTCAGTTGTCTCCCCTGCCATTTTCACTAAATATAGAGGACCAAAAAAATCATTAAATGAAACTCCTCCGCTAAGCAATGCTTTCAAACTATATAGTATTTGTTTTAAAAGAGTAAATGTTTGTTCAATACCTTTATTAATAGCTTCAAAAAATGATACTTGATTAACTGTATAATATGGGCTAATACCAAGTATTCCAATATTTTTTATCTCGCCATCTATAAATTGTTTGATAGATATTGGTGTTATATTAGAAGATAAAATATTCCCTCCTCTATCCCAAACAATACTAATTTCTTTATTTGGATTATTATGTATAATATCAGATAATTCATTCCAAGAAAAAATGTTCATATTATTAATTTTAACTATTTTATCATCTTTAGTCAATCCTATAGATGCAGCTGGTGATAATTGAGTTTCATTTTCAATGTTTAATTCATTAGAAATTTCATTAATAATTGGTTCATCAATAATTTCTGGATATCCATCATTAAAAATAAAAAAAGAAAAAATAACAGAGGATAAAATAAAATTCATTAAAACACCTGCAGATAAAAACCATACTTTTTGCAGTGTATTTTTAGAGCGAAACTCATAATCTTCCCTTTTTGATGAGCCATCAAAACTCTCATCTAATATGCCAGCTACTTTAACATAACCACCCATAGGGAATAATCCAATTCCATACTCAGTATCTTTATATTTTTTTTTGAATCCTAATCCAAAAAAATTAAATCCAACATAAAATTTTTCAACTTTTATTCCTACTGATCTAGCTGCTAAAAAATGACCAAGTTCATGTAAAAAAACAGGCAATCCAATTACTATAAAAAATGATAAAAAATAAATCATGATACAAATCTTTCGTTTATATAATTTTTAGTCCACTTTGTTAAAGATAATATATCACTTAATGTTGGAAGATTTATATAACTATGATTATTTATACACTCTTCAATTATAGCTGGAATTTGAATAAATTTAATCTTTTTATTTAAAAATAAATCTACAGCAATATCATTTGCTACATTTAATATAGTAGGATTTGACCCTCCTTTATTAATCGCATCATAAGATAATTTTATACATTTAAACTTATCCAAATCTACAGGCTCAATATCTAATCTAGAAAAATTTCTAATATCAAATTTTAAATCATTCATTTCATATCTTTCTGGATAAGAAAATGCATACTGAATAGGTAATCTCATATCAGGATTTGAAAGCTGAGCTTTAATTGAACCATCTATATATTCAACCATAGAATGTATAATTGATTGTGGATGAACAACAATTTCAATATTTTTAGAGTCTATATTAAATAACCAAAAAGCCTCTATCATTTCAAACCCTTTATTCATCATTGTTGCTGAATCAATTGTTATTTTATTACCCATCTTCCAATTGGGATGATTTAAAGCTTGTTGAACCGTTATTTTAGAAAAATCATTTTGAGAAAGAGTTCTAAATGGTCCCCCAGATGCAGTTAATATTATTTTTCTTATTCTACTTTTATTCTCGCCAACCATACACTGCCATAATGCACTATGTTCACTATCTACTGGAAAAATTTTTACATTCATTGATTTTGCTAAATCCATTACTAAATGACCTGCTTGGACAATACTTTCTTTATTAGATAAAGCAATATCAGTCCCTGATTCAATAATTTTCAATGTTGGTTCTAATCCACTATAACCTGAAATTGCATTTAATATTATATCTACATTTGATAGCTCACATAACTCCATAAGTCCTTCAAAACCTGATAAAATTTTAACATTGCTAACATTATCTTTCAATGTATTGTATTTTGATTTATCATAAATACATATATACTTAGGTTTATTATTTTTAGTCTGCTTAATTAATAAATCCACATTAGAATTTGCAGCTAAAAATTTTACATCAAATTTTTTATTATGATTATTAATCACTTTAAGTGACTGTTGACCTACCGATCCTGTTGATCCTAAAATACCAATTGTTTTCATAATTTATAATTTATACCTAAAATATTATTTATATTTTTATGATCTTCATTATAATCAATACCAAATTGAATATATATATCTTGATTTAATGCTTTTAAAAATTTCAATGTTATAGATTTACTATGGCTATCATTATTAAATAAATAATTTAAAGAAAAGAAACTTTTTATTTTTTTAAAATCAAATGATTGTATAATTGATAAATTTGATACTCTTAAATCTTCATTAGAAAATCTTTTTGATGAATAACCTATTGAATATATAATTTCTTTAAAATATTTAAGATTAACATCTGATTTATAACCAATGTTTCCACCATATAATATATCTATTGGAGAACTAAGCTGAGAAACATACCCATCAATATAGAAGTTATCTGTTACCCAAAACTGATAATTAAAATAATATCTTTTTTTATTATCAATATCCAGTACTTGAATTCCTAAATTATTTTTAGACTGATTATATGGCAAATAATTATTTAGAATAACAAAATCAGAAGGCAATGAAAATACATTACTTATAAGAAATATTAATGGGATTTTCCTAAATAAGGCCTCTATCACTATCTTTCAAAAAAATTAATATTTTATTAATTTCATCTGTTAATTTCAAATTTTCTTTAATAGCTGATATTGCCTGTTTAACATTTAAATTTGATTTATAAATAAACTTATATGCTTTTTTGATATCATTTCTAACTTCTAAACTAAATTTTCTTCTTCTTAATCCTACAGAATTAATACCAGCAAATTGTAGAGGTTCACCAGTAGCTAAAATATATGGGGGAACATCTTGCAACGCTATCCTTCCACCACCAATAAATGCATGTTCTCCAACTTTACAAAATTGATGAACAGGTGACATCCCACCAACAGTTGCATGATATCCTATTTCAACATGTCCTCCTAATTGAACTCCATTTGCTAAAATAACTTTATCATTAACTATACAATCATGAGCAATATGGACATATGCCATTAATAAACAATCATTCCCAATTATAGTTTTATTTGAATGTGTAGTTCCTTTATTTAAAGTACAATTTTCTCTAATTGTATTATTATCACCAATTTCTAAATAAGTTTTTTCTCCATCATATTTTAAATCTTGTGGATCTTCACCTAAAACGGAACCTTGAAAAATTTTATTATTTTTTCCAATTGTTGTTTCAGATTTAATATGAACATAGGGATGAATAATTGTATTGTCATCAATAAATACATTTTTTTCAATGATTGAGTAAGCACCAACTGTTACATTCTTACTTATTTTAGCATTATCATCAATTATAGCTGTTTTATGAAAATTATTCATTATTTCTATCCACAATAGTTGCCATAAAATTTGCTTTAGCAACAATTTCATTATTTACCATTGCTATTCCTTCCATATTTGCTGTTCCTAATCTTATTTTAATTAATTTAACTCTTAATATCAATTCATCACCAGGAATAACTTTCTTTATAAATTTAGAACTATTTATTACAGATAATAACATCATTTTTTGATTTGCATTTTCTACATTATCAAATGATAAAAAACAACTTGCTTGAGCCATACTCTCTAAAAGCAGAACACCAGGCATAATTGGATTGTTTGGAAAATGTCCTCTGAAAAAATAATCACTATTAACTACATTTTTTTTAGCTATAACACTAGATCCTCTAATACCTCCAATAATTTCATCAATTAATAAAAAAGGCTCTCTATGAGGAATAATTGTTTTTATTTCTTCTTTATTAAATTTGAAATTTGAATTCATTTCTTTAATTAATTTTCCAAATTCCACATTAGATCTATGGCCACTTTTATAAGAGTGAATATGACCTATAATGGGTTTACCAAGCAGTGATAAATCACCTATTAAATCTAAAATTTTATGTCTAACAGGTTCATCACTATATCTCAATTCAGTATTATTTACAGTTTTACTTGAATCATCATATATTAAATTTTCACCTAAATATTCTTCTATTTTAGATATATCATCTTTTGTATTTTTTTCAGATAAAAAAATAACTGCATTATCCAAACTACCACCTTTCACTAAATTATCTTTTTTTAAATAGCTTATCTCATCAAGTGAACAAAAGGTTCTTGCTGGAGATATTTCTTTACTATATTCAGATAAAGAACTTAAAGTGAATTTTTGCTTCCCTATATCTTTAAAAGGAAAGTCTGATTCAAAAGTTACTGAAAACTCTTTAGAAGGTAGTATTTTTAAAATAATATCAGAATTTTTATCATAATAATGTATTGGCTCAGATATTTTATAATATTTTCTTTCAGCAAGTTGTTCAGTTAAACCACCATTTAAAATATTATTAAAAAATATTTTACTACTACCATCTAAGATTGGAGGTTCGATATTATCAATTTCAATTAATAAATTATCAATTTCTAAAGCATAAAGAGCAGATAATAAATGTTCAACTGTATAAATTTTAACATTTTTTTTTCCTATTGCTGTCCCTCTATTTGTACTAACTACATTATCTAATAAAGCCTCTATATAAACAGGCTTATCAATATCAACTCTTTTAAAAATAATTCCTGAGTTTTCTTTTAATGGTTTTAATATAAGTGTAGATTTTTCTCCAGTATGAAGACCTATCCCTGAAAAAGAAACTTCTGAAGATATTGTTTTTTGTTTATCCACTATTTATTTTTATTTAATGTTTTATTAAAAGCAGCAATTTTTTTTAGTCTTAATTTATGATCTTCAGCTGGATCGCCTGATACATAAGAATTTTCAGGAATGGACTTCCATACAAATGAATTACCAGCAATCATTGAATTTTTACCTATTTCTAGATTATCAATAATTCCTGCTCTTCCACCTATTTTAACATTTTCATATAAAACAGTACTTCCAGCAATACCAACTTGACCGGCTATAACACAATTCTTATTAATTTTAACATTATGGGCAATCTGTACCATATTATCTATTTTAACATTATCCCCTATAATTGTATCATCAATTGTTCCTCTATCAATACAACTATTTGAACCAATACTTACACTATTTCCTATTATTACTTTTCCAATATGAGGAATATTATAAAATATATTATCATCTTCAATTAAACCAAAACCATCAGCTCCGATTATACAGCCTCCATTAATTGTACAATTATCTCCAATTTCAACATCATTATAAATAACAACATTTGGATATATAGTTGTGTTTTCACCTATATTAGAATTATCTCCTATAAAACATCCTGAATGAATAGTAGAATTACTACCAATAATAACATTCTTTCCAAATGTAACATTATTTGATATGTCAACATCATTGCCTAAAGAAGGAGTACTTTTTTTATTAATTTCTAATCTATTTTTAAACATTTCTAAAATTTTTATAAATGATAATCCAGAATTTTTAACTTTAATAAAAGTTTTATTTTTCAAAAAATTATTATAATCATTATCAATAATAAAAACTGATGCCTGACAATTCTTAATATACTTTTTATAAGAATTATTCTTTAAATATGTGAGGTATCCTTCTTTACCATTTTTAATACTACATATTCCTTTAACTAAAAGGTCTTTATTGCCAACTATTTGTCCATCTATTAGCTTTGAAATTTCAGAAACTGAAATCATAGATTATTCTTTAATCTCATTAACATTAGCCTTTTTTAATGCATCTAAAACATCCTGCGTTAAATTATGAGAATCTAATGCATAAACAATAGAACCTTGAACAGCATCAAAAATATAATCATAGCCTCGTTCTTCTCCAATTGATCTAATAACTTTATCAATTGTCTGAAGTATAGGTGCCAAGAGCTCATTTTGTAATTTATAAAGCTCACCCTCAGGACCAAAATATTTCATTTGCCAATCTTGAATTTCTTGTTGTTTTCTAGTTATATCTGATTCCATTTGTTTCTTTTTTTGCTCACTTAAAATTATACTTCCAGTTTGATATGCGTTAGTTAAGCTATCAAGTGATGTTAATTTTTTTTCATAAATTGTTTGCAATTTTTTTTGTTCTTTTTCTAGCTCAACTTGTATTTGTCTTACATCTTCATACTCAGCCATAATTATCTGAGAATCAATATATCCAACTTTAGTGTCAGCATAAATTGATGTAATCATCAAAGAACAAATTATTAATATTATTTTTTTCACATTTTCTCCTTTTTTATTAATTCATTGGCATTCCAAATAGCAAATGATGTTCCCAACCTGACGGTGAATTAGAATCATCATATATACTATCAAAACCATAACCTACATCATAACCCAGCATTCCAAGCATTGGCATATGGATTCTTACTCCTATACCAACTGCTCTTTTTAAATTAAAAATATCAACAGACTCAAAGTCTTCCCAAACATTACCTGCATCTCCAAAAATTAATCCATATATAGTTGGAGAATCTGAAAATTTATAACGTAATTCCATTGAATATTTAACCATAATTTTACCACCATCAGAACTTAAATATCCTGAACTTATTTTTTTAGGACCAATACCATTATCAACATATCCTCTTAGCATTTCTCCATATGGAATTCCAGTACCACCCATAACAAACCTAGCACTATAAGGAATAAACTGATTATCATCTAATTCTAATAAAGCTCCAAATTTAAAATTTTGAAACATTACAATTTCATTATAAACTGGAGAATACCAATCAAAACTAAAAACTTGTTTATGATAACTTTCATTACCACCTAGCAAGGATCCTGAAAAAGTAGATGACCATATGAACTTAGAGCCTTCTGTTGGGAACTCAGGTCTATTTCTACTATCTCTAGAAATAATTTGCGAAATAGCTACCCCCTTTCTTGAAGCATATCCAGAACTACTACTTTCTTCTACAATTATTGATTCATCAAAATCATCTGATAATTCAGAAAGTTCGCCTCTATAATCAGTATTCCTTATAGATAAAGACCAGTTACCTTTAAAAAAATAATCAGGCCATTCAAATTTACGTCCAAACATTATTGAGACTCTATCAGAGATTGTATCATATTTTAATAAACTATTAGAACTTTGACCTTGTTCACTATGAGATATAGAAAATCCAATTGAATTAGGGGTATCAAACAATCTAGGCTCCCTAAAACTAAATGAAAATGATTCGTAATCATTATAATTAGAATTATTTGATGTAATTGATTGATTTTGAAGCTGATTTTGGAGACCTTTTGAATAATTAATTGAGAGCATCTGTCCTTTACCCATAAAATTAATAAATTCAAATCCTCCTCCTCCTGTTAAACCTTGTACTTCATTATACCCCATACTAAAATTAGCTCTACCAGTTTCTTTTTCAATAACTGATAATTTAATATCTACCTGATTATCTGAATTATTTATTGTAGAGATATCAGGGACAACATTCTCAAAATAGTTTAGTAAAAAAATACTATTCAAGCTATCATAGATTTTATTATAACTAAAAATATCCCCCGGGTAAATTTTCATTTCTCTTCTAATTACATTCTCGTAAGTTTTATTATTACCAGAAATAGATATCTTCCTTATTTTAGTTTTCTCATTTTCAGTAATAAAAAAATTAACATCTAAATTATTTTCTAAGTCTGGAATTATTTCATAATCCATTTGAACAAAAAAGTATCCTTCATCTAAATATTTTGATCTCAGGCCACCTAGTCCAATATCAAATTCAGTTTTAGAAAAAATTTGATTTTTAGAAAAACCTAAATCACTTAATAATTCTTTATCATCAAATATATAATTACCTTCAAATGAAAAATCATTATAATAACTTATTTCATTTTCATCAAGATAAATATCAATTTCTATACCTTGGTTGTCTATCTTAATTTCTTTATTAACAACTTGCATATCTCTATAACCATTATCCTTATAAAAAGTTTCTATTTTTTTTATATCTTCATTAAAATCTTGCTCAATATATTTACCTTTCCAAAATTTATACCATTTATGTTCACTTGTATTGGTAAAGTTTTTTAATAACTTTGATTTAGAGTAACTATCATTACCAATAAAATTCATCTTTTTTATTTTTATTTTATTTCCTTCAATTATTTTAAATAAAATATTTTTTGAATACAAATCATCAGTTTCCTGAAATTCATAATCAACTATAATATTATGATAATTTTTACTTTTATATTCATCAATTATAATATTTTTAGCTTTTATTATATCATCTTCAGATAACCTTTGCATTTTTAAAAGATTAATTTTTTCTAACAATGTGCTGTCTTTTATTTTATTACAACCTATAAAACTAACCTCTTTCAAAACGGGGAATTCTTCTACAACAATTTTGATATCAACAAAATTATCATAATATCCAGTTACATAAAATTGCACATCTGAAAAAACCTTTAATCGTAATAAACTTTTTATTGCCAAGCTAAATCTTTCAAAATCAATTTGAGAATTTTCATTTGATATTAGTGAGCCTTTATCAAATTTATTATTAAAGTTTTCATCAACATATTGTTCATCAATATCATATATTCCATTTTTATTAAAATCATCAAAAGACTCACTTGGGAATAATCCAATATTTCGGTATATTTGATTTTTAGTCGCGGTAACTATTCCTTCAATCTCAATCTTAGATAAATAAATATCATCTGATATTAAAAAAGAAAATAAGACTAATGCAGAGATTATATTATTTTTACTAATCCAACTTACCATATCTTCTTTCTCTTAAATTATATCGACCTATTATTTTTTTTAACATTTCTTTATTGAAATTTGGCCAATACTCATCAATAAAAAAAATCTCAGAATAAGCTATTTGCCATAACAGAAAATTTGACAATCGTTTCTCATATCCCGTTCTAATTAGCAACTCAGGATCTGGTATTTTACTAGTATATAATGAATTTGAAAAATCTTCTATACTTATTTTATTTTTTTTATTTTTTAATAATTTATTTATTGATAAAACAATTTCTTGTCTGCTACCATAACTTAAGGCTAATGTTAATTGCATCTTCTTATTATCTTTTGTTTCTTTCTCTAAACTATCTATTTTTTTTCTTGTTAATAAATCTAATTTTGATTTATCACCAATAACTTTAAATTTTATATCATTATCTTTTATTAGACTAATTTCTTTAACTAATGTTTTTCTAAACAAATTCATTAAGGATAGGACTTCAGAGGGTGGCCTATTCCAATTTTCATTTGAAAAAGTATATAACGTTAAAAAATTAACTCCTAAATTCAAGCAAGATTCTGTTATTTCTTTTACAACTTCAACACCTTTTTCATGTCCTTTGAATCTATCTAATTTTTTATTTATTGCCCATCTACCATTGCCATCCATAACAATGGCTATATGATTTGGGATTTTATTATTATTCATTTTCAAATTTAATTAACAATTTTTTTAGATATATTATAAAATTCTTTAGTATTATATGTTTTGATATCTTTAAATACATATGGCGTTCCCTTATCTGAACATAAAGATAATTCAGAATCTATATTCAATTTTCCTAAAAGAGGGACTCCAAGCCTATTACTTTCTTTCTCCCCACCTAAACCACTAAAAATATTCAATGAAATTTTAAATCCTCCATCATTACTAATATCAATGTTTTTTTCACCTAAAGATAAATTAATATTATTATAATTTTGAATTCCAGAAATAGCCCCTTCAATATAATAATTTGACATATTTTCAACAATTCCTAAAATAGGCACATTAACTTTTCTAAACATATCAGAACCTTTTTCAACATCAATCAAAGATAAATCTTGTGGTGTAGTTACAATTATAGCTCCATTTAAAGCTATTTTTTGAACAAGAGTTAATTGTATATCCCCTGTTCCAGGAGGAAGGTCAATAAATAAAAAATCTAGATCTCCCCAATTAACATTATCAAAAAACTGTTGTGTCATCCTTGCTACCATAGGACCTCTCCAAATAGTAGATTTATTATCATTATTTATAAATCCAAAAGACATAAATTCCATATTATATTTCTTGAATGGTATTAACTTATTATCAATTAACTCTGGTTGTTCATAATTTTTAATCATAGTTGGTAAACTAGGACCATAAATATCAAGATCTAGTAACCCAACCTTATATTTCTTTGATAGCTCACATGCTAAGTTAAGTGCTACTGTAGATTTACCAACTCCACCTTTACAGCTTCCTATAGCTATTATATTTTTTATATTACTAAGACTATTATTATTATCTTCTTTTAATTCTTTAAGAAAATCGATAGTAACATCTGAGAAATCAAAATTCTCATTAATAATTTTTACAATATCATTCTTAATTATTTTTTTATGATTATCATTGTTTGTATTCAAATTTAGAATTATCGTAATATTCTTTTCCTTAATTATTATATCCTTTAAAATACCAAAAGAAATTATATCACGATTAAATTCAGGATATTTTATTTTTTTTAATACTTCAATTATATTTTGCTTCAATTCATTCATATGAAATTCTCAACTATTATTAAGCAGATTTATATCCTATAATTTAAGGTTAATGAAAAAATCAACAAATATATAAATTTTATAATTTATTAGTATTAAATTTATGCAGTGATATAAATATTTATATTTGAATATTTGGAATTAAATTACTTTTTTGTACTTATAAATTTACTTTTTATTGATTATAATTTTTTTTACTTTTAATTCCCTCTAATAAAATTCTTAAATAAATATCTATCTCACTTATAAATAAATAAGAAAGAGGTACGTCTATATGAAAATTAATAGAGAAATCTATATTAATTCAACTATAGGCAGCTCAAGAGCAGCAATACTTGAAAATAAAGTATTAACTGATCTATATATAGATTTTCCTGATCATAAAAAAATGGTTGGAAATATATATAAAGGAAAAGTTCAAAATGTGCTGCCAGGAATGCAAGCTGCTTTTGTTGATATTGGATATAATATAAATGCATTTTTACCATTTACAGAAATTAGTGGTATTAATAGTTTAAATAATGTTTCGTTTGAAATAGAGGAGCAAAAGAAAACCAAAAAGAAAACCAATACAGATAAACAAACTAATTTAGAGATTGGTGATGATGTTATCGTACAAGTTATTAAAGAGCCTTTTTTAGGTAAAGGTCCAAGAGTAACAATGGATATTTCGCTTGCTGGTAATTTAATAGTCTTGGTTCCAAATCAAAATTACATAGGGATATCAAAAAAAATAAATGATAAATATGAAAGAAAAAGATTAAAAAACATAATTAGCAATTTTAAAGATAAAGACTATGGAATAATTGTTAGGACAATAAGTTCATCAAAAGATGAAAAAATCATTAAAAAAGATTATAATGAGCTAATTACTGAATGGAGAAATATTAAATCTAATTTTGATTCATATGAACCATGTAAAGAAATATACAATGATTATAATTTTTCTAAAATTATTTCAAGAGATTTATTTACAGAGTCAATTAATAAAATTTATATTGATAATAAATCTATTCATAAAAAAGTTTATAATAGTATAAAGGATATAAATCCAGAAAAAAATAAGACCATTCAATTATATAATAGAAAAGTCCCAATATTTGATAATCACAATATAGAAAATCAAATCTCAAAATCTCTCAAAAATAAAGTATGGCTTAAAAGTGGTGCTTATTTAATAATAGATCATACTGAAGCAATGGTTGTAATTGATGTAAATAGTGGACGATTTGTTGGCAAAAAATCTCATGAAGAAAATTCCTTAGCAATTAACATAGAATCAGCTAAAGAAATAGTTAAACAACTTAGAATTAGAGATATAGGTGGATTGGTTGTTATTGATTTTATCGATTTAGCAAATACCAAAAATAGAAAAAAAGTTTATGATGAAATTAAGAGGAATTTATTGAAAGATAGAGCTAAAGTCTCTATCTCAGAATTTTCTGAATATGGATTACTACAAATGACAAGGCAAAGAATTGGATTAAGTTTACTATACTCATTAACTCATGAATGTAAAACTTGCAAAGGGCTTGGGAGAGTAGAATCATATGATTTTTCTATGACTAGGATTGAAAATTGGATTAAAAGATTTAAGTCAAAACATAATGATAAAAGATTAATTGTATATGTTAATAATGAAATGCATAGTTACATAAATAATAATAAAAATAAGATTATTAATACATTAATTTTTAAAAATTGGATTTGGATTGAACTAAAAATTGATGATTCTTTAAACTCAAATAATTTTAGAGTATATTCTAAAAAAAGAAAAAAGGATGTCACAAATGAAGTTTAACTTGTTTTTTAATCATTCATATGAATATATTATCAAGCTTAAAATGAGGAAATATGTACGCAATAGTTAATTATAAAGGTAATCAGATATTAGTTAAAGAAGGAGAGGACACTAGAATTCCTTTTCTAAAAGATTCTAAAATTGGTTCTACATTAAATTTTGATAATGTTCTATTCTTTGACGATGGAAAGAAGAAGCATTATGGGAATCCAATACTAAAAAATATCAACTTTAAAGCAAAGATTGTTTCTCATGAAAGAGATTCAAAAGTTATAGTTTTTAAGAAAAAAAGAAGGCATAATTATAGA
>CAYVBB010000009.1:16493-16641 GCA_964448515.1 uncultured bacterium
AAAAAAGAAGAAAAGGTTATCAAAAAAAGAATGGATATAGAGATCAATTTACTGTAGTGAAAGTTGATAAACTTTCTACATCTAAAAAAACTGCAGCTAAAAAGCCTACAGCTAAAAAGCCTACAGCTAAAAAGCCTACAGCTAAAAA
>CAYVBB010000010.1:0-630 GCA_964448515.1 uncultured bacterium
CTGTAGAAAATATTAATGATGCTCCAACATTAGATTCTATATCAACTCCTGATTCAGTAAACGAGGATGAAGATAATATATCAATTCAAATACAGCCAATTGATATTGATGGAGATGAGTTGTCTGTTGAAGCAGTCTCAAGTAATACTAATCTTGTAGAAAATTTATCAAATGATAATATTAATAATCAAGATGGATTATATACACTAGATTTTAATCCATTAGATAATCAGTATGGAGTTACTTTAATTACAGTTAATGTTTCAGATGGTGCAGAAATTGTTTCTCAACAGTTTGAAATTACTGTAAATCCAGTTAATGACCCTCCAATTATTGGTGTAATAGATGATGCTACAATAAATGAAGATGAAAGTATCGAAATAGCTCTTATAGCAACTGATGCTGATGAAGATAATATTTTATTTGAAATTCAATCTGATACATCATCTGGAATTATTTCAGTTGATGGTGCAGTAGTTACTTATACTCCTAATTTAAATTATAATGGAATTGATAGTTTTTCTTTTACTGCATCAGATTCAGAACTTTCATCTGAGGAGTCTACAATTAATATACAAATCAATGCGGTTAATGATGCTCCTGTTTTAGCTACCTTATCTGATGTTTCTT
>CAYVBB010000010.1:730-16586 GCA_964448515.1 uncultured bacterium
AACTGATAGTGCGGTTGTAACATTGCAAATCAATGCGGTTAATGATGCTCCTGTTTTAGCTACCTTATCTGATGTTTCTTTTGATGAGGATAATTCAGGTGGTGTGACTTTATCAGCGAGTGATATTGATGGAGATGATCTTACTTATAGTGTTTCTACTGGTACAGATATAACAGCCACTTTAGATGGAACAGATTTAACCTTTAGTGCTGCTGCTGATTATAATGGTTCTGAGAACTTTACTATCAGTGTAACAGATGGTGAGTTAACTGATTCACAA
This sequence comes from uncultured bacterium, assembly GCA_964448515.1. Classification (GTDB taxonomy): domain Bacteria; phylum Fidelibacterota; class Marinisomatia; order SCGC-AAA003-L08; family D37C17. The sequence continues at coordinate 1,011 of CAYVBB010000010.1, forward strand.
GTTCTTACTGTGACAATAAATGCTGTGAATGATGCTCCTGTTGCAGGAACAGGAATAACAGGTGAGACAAATGAGGGTTCAGGTATTTCAATACAGTTATCAGCTAGTGATGTTGATGGAGATAATTTAACCTATACTTTATTATCTGATGCAACAAATGGTAGTGTTACTATTGAAGGTCAGCTTGCAACCTATACTCCTGTAGATTACTATAATGGTTCTGATGAGTTTACCTTCCAAGTATCTGATGGAGAGTTAACTGATAGTGCGGTTGTAACATTGCAAATCAATGCGGTTAATGATGCTCCTGTTCTAGCTTCAATTGAAGATATCTCATTTGATGAGGATAATGTATATAGCTTAGTATTAGATGCAATAGATTATGATGGAGATTTTTTAAGCTATGATATTTCTGGTGGTAATTTAATTTCAACATCTATTGTAGATGGTACACTTTTCTTTAGTCCTGATGATAACTTTTATGGTATTGAAAGTTTCGTTATTACTGTTTCTGATGGTGAATTAACTGATATTCAAATTGTTATTGTATCTGTACTATCTGTAAATGATCCTCCAATAGCAAATGATTTTAGTATAGACATGAATGAAGATGAAACAACTTCAATTATTTTACAAGCTTCAGATGTTGATGGTGATCCTTTAGATTACAGTATTTTAAGTAGTCCAGCTGGTAATATCGTATCTATCGAAGGTTCAATTATTACATATATACCGAATTTAAATTTTGTTGGTCAAGATTCTTTTACCTATATTGCTACTGATGGATTATTAAATTCTGAGGAATCATTAGTTACTTTGAATATTAATAATGTTAATGATTATCCAGAAATTGAAAACATACCAGATACTTTTATAAATGAAGATGATGTTTTTACTGTAGAAGTTGTTGCAACAGATATTGATGGAGATCAATTGATTTATGATTTTGAATCAGAGGATAATGCTGTTTTATATTATGAAGATAATATCCTCAATATTATCCCAAATGAAAATTATTATGGTCAATTAACAATAAATGTTATAGTCTCTGATAATGTTTTAAATACTTTTTCTGAATTTATTTTAGATGTATTACCTGTTAATGATCCCCCTCAGTCTGATGATATATCAGTTGTTTTAAATGAGGATACATCTAATACATTTAGTTTTAATGCATCTGATGTTGATAACTTTAATTTGAATTATACTATTGAACAATTACCTGAACATGGAACTTATGAAATAAATTCTGGATTTATAACTTATGTTCCTAATCAAGATTATTATGGTTTAGATGAATTGTTTTTTGTTGTTGATGATGGAGAACTTTCAGATAATGGAACAATTTATATTGAAATATTAAATGTTGATGATCCCTTTAGTATTGTGAGTTTACCAATTGTTGATGCTACTGAAGATATAGAATATCAATATCAAATAGAAGTTGATGATCCTGATAATGATGTATTAACATATACTTTATCTGAAAATGCGCCAGAAAGTATGGTGTTGTTAAATACAGGTTTAATTACCTGGACTCCAACGGAAGGAATTTTAACTTCAGATGAAATAACTATTACTATTGATGATGGTAATGGAAATATTGAATATCAAACTTTTGAAATCTTTGTTGAGCCTGTGAATGATTTGCCTGTAATTACATCATTACCTATTGAAAATTCATATGTAAATTCTGAATATTCTTATCAGCTTCAAATAGATGATCCAGACAATGATATATTTTACTATGATTTATCTAATAACCCTGATGGGATGGTAGTTAGCTCTCAGGGATTAATTACCTGGATTCCAGATAAGACAGGCCTATATGAAGAAATTTCAATTAAAATTTCTGATTCTGAATTATTTGCTGAGTTTGATGAACAAATATTTAATTTAGATATAAAAGTATTGCAGCAGTTTGATTTTCTTTCTCAAGGTAATAATCTAATTAGTTTTATTGGTTTAGATAGTAATGATAATTCAATTGAATCAATATTTAACCCTATTCAAGAAAATTTAACACATATATTTACTGAAAATTATGCTTCTATATTCTTGGATGATTATAATAATGGTTCATGGTTTGGAAGTTTAGATACTTTAGAATCTCAAAGAGGGTATTGGCTAAGGTTAGAAGATGAGGATTCTTTTGAAATTGAGACATATAGATTTATTGATCAGGATGATGAGATTGAATATAATCTGCATTATGGTAATAATTTATTATCATATATAAGTGAAGATGTCTATAGTGATATTGATGATGTTTTACCAGATAATATTGAAGATTTATTTACTGATGTAATTGGTGAAAATACTTCAGCTACAAGAATTAATGGAGAGTGGGTAGGCTCACTTGCAAATAATGGGTTGCAACCTTTAAGAGGTTATTGGTTTAATGTAACTGAGGACGTTGATTTTAGTTACATTTTCTCAGATAACCTTGCTAGGAATAATAATGAAGTAATAAATACTGATAGATCAGATTTACCATTAGAGTTTTACTATAATCAATCACAAAATCAAGCTTTTTACTTCTTTAAAAATATTAAAATTAACAATATTGAAATTACTATTGATGATTGGATATTGGGTTATTGTAATGAAGAATTAGTAGGTGCAAGAAAATGGTTTGGTGAATATACAGAAGTACCTATTATGGGTGTAGATGAATTTGATGAAACTCAAAATTATTGTGAGAATGATTCAAAAGTTTCTTTTAAAGTTTATCAACACTTAACAAATAGTATTGTTAATTTATATACTACTGTTCCAAATTGGTCAAATTTGAATAATTTTATTATTCATAATGAAATTGATGAGGTTGAACTTCCTGATTCATTCTCAGTTAATGATGCTTATCCTAATCCATTTAATCCAATTGTGAATATTGATATTGAAATAGCAAATCAGTCAATATTAAATGTTAATGTTTATAATATTAAAGGTCAATTAGTTGATAATTTAATTTCCAATAAGTTTTTTGATAGAGGATATTATAATTTAACTTGGAATGCTACTGAATTTTCAAGTGGAATATATTTTATTAAATTTAATATTGAAAATAAGAGTTTTGTTAAAAAAGTAACATTACTAAAATAATAAGTTCTTATAAAGCTTATCGATTTTTTTATATAAAGATTTCATATCTCCATTATTATAAATAATAATATCTGATAGTTTCTTTTTTTTATTATCAGACATCTGTAAGTTCATTCTATTTTGGATGCTTTCTAGGGATAAATTATTTCTTGTTATAGCTCTATCAATTCTTTTTTCTTTATTAGTAACTATAAGTACTGTCTTATCAAAGAAGTTTGTAAAATTTGCTTCAAATATTAAAGCTGCATCAACAATAAATAACTTGTATTGTTTTATTTTAGCTTTTTCAAATGCATTATTAATTAAAATATAAATTTCTGGCCATAAAATACCATTTAATATTTTATGGTTTGTTGAATTTGAAAATGCTTCTTTCGCTAACAAATCAAAATTTATTTTTTTATTTTGAATAATTTTTTCTGAAAAAATATGAATTAATTTCTTTTGTATTATGATAGATTTTTTTAAATGTCTTTTTGATTCTTTGTCAGCATTAAATATAAAGACATCATTTTTTTTATTAAGATATTCACAGATAGTAGTTTTACGTGATGATATTCCTCCAGTTACTCCTATTTTTAACATTAGATTATAGATCTCTAATTATATTTGAGAACACATTATCAATATTGTCTTCACCATTTACTGTATATAAGATGTCTTTCTTATTGTAGTAATTTATAAGAGGTTTAGTTATATCATGGTAGATACCTAAACGATTTTTCACTGTTTCTTCTTTATCATCTGATCTGATTGATAATGGTTCATTTGTAATATCGTCTAAACCATCATTTTTTGGTGGATTAAATTTAATATGATAAATCCTTCCTGAATTTTTATGTACTCTTCTGCCACTCATCCTATCAATAATAACATTGTCATTTACTTCAATAATTATTACTTTGTCAAGCTTACTATTTATTTCATTTAATATTATATTTAGACCTTCTGCTTGAGGTAAGGTTCTAGGGAAACCATCTAATATATATCCATTTTTACACTCATCATTTGATAATTTTTTTTTCATCATTTTAAGTATTAATTTATCAGGGACTAATTCTCCTGAATCCATAAATTCTTTTGTTTTTATTCCTAAAGGAGACATTTTTTTTACATGTTCTCTAAGCATATCACCTGTAGATATTTGAGGAATATTAAATTTTGATGATATTTTTTTTGCTTGTGTTCCTTTTCCTCCACCAGGAGGTCCAATTAATAAAATTTTCATAAATTATTACCTTAAATTAAAATTCCTGCAATCGTAGCTGTTAACCATGAAGCAAGAGCTCCACCAAGCATTGCTTTTGTAACTAATTGAGCTAGATCTTTCTTTCTTCCAGGAGCAATAGAGCCAATACCTCCTAATTGAATTCCTATTGATGCAAAATTAGCAAAACCACATAATGCATATGCAGCGATAGTTGCAGTTCTAGGTGATATAGTGTCTCCTAAAGCAGCTAAATTTCCATATGCAATAAATTCTGTTAAAACTAGTTTTTGTCCCATTAAACTTCCTAAAACTTGAGCTTCAGACCATGGCGCACCCATAAGAAATGCAAGAGGCATAAAGATATAACCAAGAATTAATTCAATAGATAAAACTGTTTCTCCAAAAGAGATTAAGCTTAACAACCAGTTAAAAAATGTTATAACTGAAATAAATGCAATTAACATAGCTGCAATATTTATTGCTAATTTCATACCTTCTGTCGCACCGTTTCCTATCGCTTCAAGAAAATTAGCTTCATCTGAAACTTTAGATAGTTCTATATCTTCTGAGGCAGTTTCAGGTGTGGATGTTTCAGGATAAATAATTTTTGCAATAACCAGTGCAGCTGGAGCACTCATTATTGATGCTGCCATTAAATGTCCAGCTATCCCTGGTATAGTATTACTTAGCATTAATACATAAGCTGCCATAACACCTCCAGCTACTGTTGCAAATCCTCCAGTCATTATTGCTATTAACTCTGATTTTGTCATTTTATTTATGAAAGGTTTTATAACAAGTGGAGCTTCAGTTTGTCCTACAAAAATATTTGCTGATATACTTGTTGTTTCTGCGCCACTTGTACCCATTGTTTTTTGCATAATTTTAGAGATAACTTTTATTAATTTTTGCATTATTCCAATATGATACAATACTGACATTATACTAGAAAAAAATATTACTGTTGGTAAAACAAGAAATGCAAATTGAAAACCAAATCCAGGCCAGGTACCATCGTTTGGGAAACTTTGTTCCCAGGGTCCATACATATTTTTATCAGCTAAATTCCCAAACAAAAATTTACTGCCTTCAACAGAAAAGTCTAGAATTTTTTTGATAATAGTATCAATACTATTAAATACAAACTTTCCACCAGGAACTTTAAGAATTAAAATAGCAAAAAATATTTGTAAAGATATTCCCCAAAGAATTAATCGTTTATCAATTTTATTTTTATTATTAGATAAAAGATATGCTAATCCTAAAATTGCAAAAACTCCAATAACACCTATTAATTTATTCATAATTTTTCCTTAGTATAATTAATTATGGTTTAAAACACTTCCTACATCTTGCTTCATATTCATCAGATTCACCAACTAATATTTGTGTTTTATCATCTGTTAGTCTTTGACTAAAATAAGCATAATCACCACATGACATGCATATAGATGATAGTTTTGTAATTTTTTCAGCATGAGCTAATAAATATGCCATTGATTCAAATGGAATTGATTTGTAATCTCTATCTAATCCAGCAATAATAACTCTTTTCCCATCATTGGCTAATTTATTGCAAACATTTATAATTGATAAATCAAAAAATTGAGTTTCATCAATGCCTATTATATCAATTTTATCACTATAATTAAAAATTTCTTCTGCTTCTTTAATTGATTGACATTTGATTTTGTTTTTATTATGAGAAACAACATACTCATCACTATATCTATCATCAACAGCATTTTTGAAAATAGAAACATTTTTTTTTGCAATTTGCCCTCTAACTAATCTTCTTATTAACTCCTCTGTTTTTCCACTAAACATAGGTCCGCAAATTACTTCTATAGTTCCTTTTCTATTTTTATTCATTTTCAATGATAATTTTATTTATATAGTTCACTAATTTATTAAATTCATTGCTTTTTTCACTGATTTCTTTTAAGATTAAGTTAGATTTATTTTTCATTGGTGAAATATATTTTTTATACATTGGCTCAACAACATTTTCATATTGATAAATAATAGAATCCTCAGTTCTATTTCTTTGGATCATATCTCTTTTAATTCTGCGTTCTTTTCTTATATTATTTTTTATATCTATATATACGGTTAGATTCATTAGGTCTCTAATTTTTTTATTATATATAGCAAATATTCCTTCTATAATTAAAATTGGTTTATCAATTATTTTACTAGTTTTATTTGTTCTTGTGTGAGTTTTATAATCATAAATTGGAATTTCAACATTTCCTTTATTATCTAGATTCTTTAAGTGATTTGAAAGAAGATTAAAATCAAATGCATTAGGTTGATCAAAATTATTTTTTTCTCTTTCTTCCATTGATAAATATTTTAAATCATTATAGTATGAGTCCATTTGGATTAAATTAATATTATCTTTTCCAAATTTATTAATTAATTTATTGGATAAGTATGTTTTCCCTGAGCCTGAACCACCTGTAATACCTATTATGATACTTTTCATTATATTTATTTGATAAAAAACTTTATTTCATTATCTGATTTATTGCCAATATTATCATTAGTATAAATTTTCAATATATTTTCACCTTTGTCTAAGGAATTAAACAAGGTTGCTCTAACATAATCTCTATATGGAATATAGTCAAAATATATAGGTTTATTATTTAATAAAATACTAATAGAATTATAATCAATTTTTGATTGTGAATCTATTATATTAAAAGATATTGTATTTAAATCATTAATATTATAATATGAATTATTATTTGGAAATATATTCTTAATAATAGGACTATTATTTTCATTTAAGATACAAAAGATACCTCCTGAATAAATTTTAACTTCAGCGTATCCATTGTTATTTAATCTTTCATTGAAAATCCATTTTTCATTTTTTTGATTATATTGATAGATGCCACCTTTTTTAATTCGAGAATTACTATATTTTAAAATAGCATGATTTTTAAATGGAGTTGTATTTGGGAATATAATTATTGGGTCTGATATTTTTTCAAAATTTTCAGTTATTTTAATTTGCTCATTATCTATCCCTATAAAGGTGTCGTAATAGAAAGAATTTTCATTGTTTACTAATTCAAAATCATTAAAAATTAATGATGATACTTCATTTTTATTAAATATTTTTCCATATAATTTTTTAGAAAATATAATTTCAGGGTTTGTATCATATACAATAATAATTTCATCAACTTTTTCTAATTCATTAATATCGATTAAATCAGTCGTTAGAATATTTTTATTTGAACGATTTAAAATTATTTTTTTATCTTGGTCACTTTTTAAAATTAATTTCGCATCATAACCACTAAATACATTTTCAATAAAGTTTATTTTAATATAATTATTAAAGTGCTCTATTTCAAAATCTCCACTTATTTTGTATGGGTCTAGATTGTTAAATGAGATGAATTTAGGCTTAGAGGTTATCCCATTTTTTTTGTTATATAACGTTAAGACCTCATAGGGTTTTAAAGGCTTTTCAAAAATATATGTAGTAGAATCTATTTGAGTATAGTTAGGTGTAATTCCTCTTGAATTTTGATACCTTGTTGATAGTATAAATTTTAAATCATCATTTGGATATGTTGTTTTTATAATAAAATTATTGTTATCATAAATTATATCTGGTGGTAAACTTATATCGCCTTTAATTACGCCTTGAATTTGAATACTGTTATCAAAATTATCTGTAACATTTATAATTAAATTATGATAGTTATTATCTAGCGTTATTCCTTTGTTAGATTTTTTATCAATAAATTCTAAATCAGTATTATCATTTATAAATAATCTATGAAAATTTCTTGATTCTTTTTCTAAAATATAATAATCCATCTCTTTATAAATTAAATGATCGTGTTTGAAATTGTATGTATCAAAATTAATTTTATATTGCAACTTATTATCTATAAGCATTTCTATTTCATATATACCGAAATTAAATGGAGATGAATTAATCTGATCAAAAGCTTCTAGTCCAATTCCAAATTTTCCAATAACAGATATAGTGTCTTTTATAAAATACTTGTATGTATTTTTGTTATTGTTGTAAACAAGAGGCTCAATATTAAATAGACTATGTTCTTGTTTTCCATTTATGAAACAATTATTATCAAGGGGTATTAAAGCCATTGATTTTGCAACTGGTCTTAAAGTATCTGTTATAGAATAATAGTTTTTTAGTGGATTTACAGGGAGTCCATTTTCATCTCTTATTTCAAAATGAAGATGAGGTCCAGATAAACTGCCAGTATCTCCACAATAACCAAGTATATCACCTTTATTAACTCTTAACTGATTATTTTTTAAATAATGATTTATAAAACTATTTTTTTTACTTTGTCTTACTTCATTAATAATCAATTCAATCTCTGAATTGTATTTATCTAAATGAGCGTATAAAACAATATTTCCATCATCTAAGGTTAAATATAGTGCTTTTCCATATCCATCAGGGCTTATTTTAATTCTGCTTATATATCCTGATTCAATTGCATAAATTTTATTACCAATTTTACCAAATGTTCTTACATCTATACCTGCATGAAACCTTCTACTTCTTTTTTCGCCAAAGAGAGTTGTTATAGATTTAGAAGTATTTGTAGGCCATAAGTAATCTGATGTAGTATCTTCTGATAATACATATGATAAAAGTAAAAAAAATGTAATTATTTTATGTCTCAAAATATTAAATCTTTATATTTTTAAAATTTTAATCAATTTGTAAATTATACTTAATGAAAAAAATTAAAGTATACCTATTGAAATTTAAATTATTTTACCTGAAATTATTAGGAAAAATTAAAATGATAGATAATTCAATAGAAGTTAATCAAAATAATACAAATAAAATAAAAAATGTATTAATAATTTTTCCAATAAAAGAAGAGGAGTTTCGAGTTGCTCTTTATTCATTAAGGAATTTAGTCAAAAAAGAAAATGTTAATTATTATTATTTAATTAATTCTCTCTATAAAAATAATTTTCATTTAAATGGTCATATTTATGATTTATATCATAATATAAAGAAAGATAAGGTTGAGATTGATAGCTACTTTAGTAATGAAATAGCAATGAAAAATAATTTTGATTTTATTATTGATTTAAATAGTGAATTTGTTTTTGATATATCATATTTAATTAATAAAATGTCAAGTTATTATAAGGTAGGATTTAAAAATAGTTATTCTGATTATTTTTATAATATTCAATTTGATTTAGATAGTTTTGATATATTAGAAGACGGATATAAGCAGATAAATACACTCTTAAAATAATTTTATGAAATTAATAATATTTGAAGATCATTTAACAGGAAATTTAAAGCCTTTCAGTTTAAATCATGCTGCATTTGAAATTAAAACAGGTTTATTTTCAAATTTAGATAGATTTATTGATTCTTTCCCTAAGCATCAAATTTATCTTATTGTAAGAGATGAGATTAAAGATGTAATAAAGTATAGATTCCCAAAGTATAATGTAAACCCTACTGTTATTCCTTGCGGTGAATGTATTAATGCTAAAGTTGTTTGGGATCAGGGATATATTGAATCATTTAATAATGAAAATTTATTATTATTTCGTAATAAATCAGAAATTTCTTTAGAAGAATTAAATTTAAAAATAAAACAACTGAAAAATAATGATCTAATTTCTTATATAGATTATATTTGGGATTCTATTTATTTATTTAATTCAACTATTAAAAAAGATTTTTTAAAAATTAAAAATACACATGTATCAGATATTGATAATGTTTACTTAGTTAATAAAAATTTTATTTCGATTAATAATAATGTTATTATTAAACCGGGTGTAGTAATAGATGCGACAAATGGTCCAATTTATATTAATGATAATGTTAAAATTGATATTGGAGCATTAATACAGGGGCCAGTATTTATTGATAAAGATTCATATATTGCTCCTGGTGCTAAAATTAGAGGTGGAACATTAATTGGACCAAATTGCAAAGTAGGAGGAGAGGTTACTAGTTCCATTTTTCATGGTTTTTCCAATAAAGTTCACGATGGTTTCATAGGTCATAGTTATGTAGGTGAATGGGTGAATATAGGAGCAGGTACAAATAATAGTAATTTAAAAAATAATTATAGTGATGTTAAGTTTAATTTTGGAACGAATCTAGTTAATTCAAATAAAACATTTTTAGGAACAATGATAGGTGATTTTTCAAGAATTTCTATAGCAACAAGTATTAATACTGGAACATTTATAGGGATTGGATCTAATATTTTTAATCATGATTTTAATAATAAATTTATTAATTCTTTTTCATGGGGAGATAATGAAAAAGTAGATTTTGATAAGTTTATAAGTACATGTAAATTAATGTTTAAAAGAAGAGATATTCTTTTGCATAAAACTGAAGAAAATTTATTAAAATATTTATATGAAAATATTTGATATAATTACTTGTTCAAATTATTAACATCAAGTATATTTCTACCCTAATAAGGAGATAAAAATGGCATTTGAAGGATTGATTTGTCCTGCTTGCTCGGGTCAGTTAAATGAAGAAGAATTAAAAGAACAATTGATTTGTTTGACATGTAAGACAAATTTAAAACAAAAAAAATTTTTAGCTTTTTTAGAATATTTAATGATGGTTGGGATTGTATCGGATTTAGATTTTTTTGATGAGACTTTATATGGTGATGAAATTGAACACAAAACGGTAGAAGAAAAAGAATTAGAAGATTTTACTAACCCTGAAGACTATGAAGACAAATCAGAAAAATTAAAAAATTATGATGAATCAGTAGATCTAAAAGAAGTAACGACAGATGAAGAAAGCTTTAGAGTTTGGGAAGGTGTAGATGAGGATTGGGAAGAGTTTAACAAAAAGAATAAAAAATAATGGATAAAGATAAAAATAACCCACAAAAAATTAAAATTGAAATTGATGAGAAAGTAGGAGAAGGTAGCTACGCAAATTTTGCAGTCGTAACACACTCATTGGCTGAATTTATTTTAGATTTTATTAGAGTTCTCCCTGGTGCGATGAAGCATAAAGTTAAATCTAGAATAATTATATCTCCTGTGCATGCTAAAACTTTTGCTAATGCACTTCAAGATAATATAAAAAAATTTGAAAAAAAATATGGTGAGATTAAAACTTCAAATCAAAAAATATCACCAGCGTTTAAAGTACCAAAAGATAAACTACCAAATTAAATAGAAGCAGAAAGTCTCATGATGATTTGCCTACCCATTACGGCACCTCCAATCATCTCTTTATGCCTGTGATCAAATACATTTAAACCAGTCATATTAAACTCTAGATGTTTATTTATTTTATAATTATAATAGATGTCAAATAAATCATAAGGTCCAATAGTACCTTCCCATATTCCATCTTGCCATTGGAATTGATCTACATGTCTATATTTAAATGAAAAATTACCAATTGGAGATTCCCAATTAACAGATGCATTCATTTTAAATTTCGGAGCATTTATTGGATCATTTTTTAAAGTTAGAGTATTGAAGTATTCGGTTGTATTGTAAAATGAAAAGTTTGCATCAATAGCCATATTAGATTGCGGGATTAAATATGTTAACCCAAAATCAATCCCTTGCATTGTTACCTCTCCATAATTCATAGGTGCTAATACTGAATGTAGGGGAGTATAAGCAAATCCTGGAGCAACTATAGGCTTTCCATCAACACCAATCAATGGTGATTCTATATACTCTGCTTCAGATAATCCACTAACAGCGCTATATTCATCTATACCAACAGGTGTCCAGTATTGAGCTTCAGGACCAGCATCTCCAAAATTAATTGCTCCTGATTCTATTGCAATAGCAGTATTAATTACATCTTCAGGATGGATAATAGTATATCCAAGTGTGTCAATCCCACCATTTTCAGTTCTCCAATCTATATAACCCCATTCACCAGAACAGTTTATGCAATTCCAATAACCACTATTATCTAAATCTTCATATTGTTCATTAGCATCCCACATCCCATTTGAATTACTATCTGTGTATGGTTCTTCAATTCCTTGCCAATTAAACAAATCGTACCAATCTAGGCCATATTCAGGAGTTGTATCATCATCATTTTCAAAGTATCCATAATTTCGGTACGCACAATTAGAATCTTGTCCACAATGCCAATCATTATCGTTATCTCTACCATCCCATTGTGTCGCAAATGGTGCATTTCCACCATTATAATTTGCTGGAAGTAATCCAACTACTTCCATATTATCAAAATTTGTAATATCAATATTATCTTGAAACTGTCTTTTTATTATTAAAGGAGTAATAACTGTTGGAGCACTAAAGAAATCTTCATAAAAGCTAACATAGTAATCAACAGAAGCATGAATTCTTTCTGATAAGAACCCTTTAAATCCAATTTCTAATGTTTGAATTTTTTCAGTTTTTATTGGCGCAACATCTTGAATACTCAATGCCTCTAAAGGAGTGTATATCCTTCCAGAATCAGCTAATTCTGGAACCCAAATAGTATATAAAGCAGTATCTAAAGGCATGAACTCTGGAACATCACTAAAATCAGTGTTAAATCCTAAAAAATATACTGCCCCATTTATTCTATCAGTATAATCATCCCAATAGTTTGCATTTTGTCCTCCAGTAATATTGACTAAATTATGTAAATCACCATCAATTTTTACTGATGGAGTTGAAGCAATAAATTCATCACCTGCACGAAGATATGGCGTACCATCTGCATTCCCTCTTAAATAATAATCTACAAATCCTCTTTTACCAATAAATAGATCAGTTGCTAGATTAATAGCAGTTGGAGTATTAAATGCTTTTCCATATGTAAATCTAAATGTTTGGAAATTATTAGGTTTATAAAATAGTCCAAATTTAGGCGAAAATTGTATTCCTTCATTTAACATATCATGTTGGTCAAATCTTGCAGCAGTAATAATTTCAAATTTCTTATTTTTTTTAGGTATAGTTTTTGTTTGAAAATAAAACCCAAATTCATTTGAAATGACTTGTTCATATTCATCGCTTTCATCTATACCTTCTTCACATTTCCACAATTTTCCTTGCTTAATACCTGACTCATCATTTGCATCTACATATGGGGTATATTGTATTGACCCGCAATGTTGCTCATCTATAAGTTCATCATATGCTAAAAATTCTGATAGGGGGTCAACTGCTGATGGGAAATCAGTGGGATCATATATATTGGTATTTAGTTGTATCTCTTGGAAATTTGGATAACCATCATTATCAAAATCACACCCATCGCAATCATTATCAATTGCATCTACAATAACAAAGCCTGCATCATTTACCCCTGGTTCACCAGGATCTGGAATTCCATTACCTTCACCTTGATCTGGCCCAGTATAATCAGGGTTTTCTAAAAAAGGGTAAAAAGGATTGTTTGTTGTCCAACTTCCATCGTTATTTTCATCAATAAACCATAAATCATACTCACTATCATACGAAGCATTGTTTGCCTGGCTATTCACAATAACTTCACAATTTGAGCAATTATCGATTAATAGTAGTCCGAAATCATCAACTTCATAAGGACCAATACCATCCGCGCCCCAATCTGAAAAATCATCACTATCTCTATCATTATCTATATTATCATTCCCTGTAAACCAAGAATCTCCATCATTATCATATCCATTTGGCCCATCATTTAGGACAGTACCATTGGTATTTGCTTCAGTTCTAAAGTAATCCATACCCCAAACTACTTTAGTATTTTTATACTTAAAATTATTTTGTAATTGAAAGGCAATATTTCTAGATTCATCTTTAATCATATCTCCAAGCAAATATCCTCTTGTATCTCCAGAATTACCTTGATTAACATATAATTGAGAAAACCAATTTTTATATCTTCCTCGCAATTGATAGTAGGTATATTCATAATTATCAGCTAAGTATCTGCCAATACCTGATACCTGATTTGTTTTACTTACTGAATATCCACTTTGATAGGTTAAATTAATATCATTATTTGGGTCATAGTCAAATCGTATCTCAGTTTTAGAATTTTTCACTTCAAAATCAGGGTAATCATCATAGCCATCACCATCTATATCGAAAGTATCTCTAAAATTATCTTCATAATCAGCCGGGGTATATATACCATCATCATTTGAATCTGTATAAGGTTCATTATTATCATACATACCATTTTCATTTAGATCAATGAATGTTTCAGCATCAAAACAACCAAAGCAGTTATCACCCGTATCTAAAAATCCATCTAATTCAAAATTGTCAATATAGATTAAATTTCCATCATTTTCACCGGGATCGTTTGTGTTAGGCAAGCCATCTTGTCCATAATCAAAAATTTGTTCACCTTCATCCCATTCATTATTTGCAAATGGATAAACATCCTCCCATGTGATACTATCTTCAATATCAGGAATAGAATTACCATTATCTACCCATGAACCAGAATCCCAAGAATCTCCATAGGAATATGTTCCGTTTTGATCCCAATCAAAAGAGTCAAATACTCCATTACCTTCACCTAAATCAGGACCAGGATAACTAGGAGAAGATGCACATAGTCCATCCATTCCACAATCATAATAGGAACTCCACTCACTTTCCGTGCATATTCCATCACCAAAAAGAGCACTTTCATAACAACTTTCTGTCGGAATTAAATTTCCATTTACCATATTATTTCCTTCAGAAGGAGTAAATTGGTTGTCTCCAGTAGAATCACTAAATGCGCCATCTCCTGGAATACCATCATTTCCAAAATCATATATAAATACATCAAATAATAATGTAACATTCTCTTCATCATAAATATGATTTCCCCTTATATGAGGATCGTTTTCATTATACCAGGCATTATATGTTTCATTACCATATGGGTCTGTGAATATCTCTTCTCTTCTACCGCTATTAACAATAATATTATCAAATTCTATATCATAATGCCAGTTGGGAAGATTATAACGGTCAAAATCACCGGTATACATTTCTTCTCCTTCATCTATTTCTCCATTATTATTATTATCAGCTCCATCAATCCAAGTGTCAGAGGACCAATCAATTAATTCATCAACATTATCATCACCAGGACCACATACAATCCCATCACCATTAGTATCACCTGGACAATCTCCATCATTATCTATACCATCTGCATAAACATAATCTTCATCAATTAATCGATCTCCATCATCATCATATCCATTGTACCAATCTTCACCCATAACTCCATCATTATCTGGGTCTCCTGTATC
>CAYVBB010000011.1:0-16546 GCA_964448515.1 uncultured bacterium
TTGTAAATAAAAAGTTTAAAAATCACAATGATGTTTGCTTATTAATCCAAAATTTGTTAATAGATAATAATCAAATTAAAAATAAAGAAATTGAAGTAATAAAATATTTATATAAATTTGATTCATTGATATCCAATTAATAATTGTTTTGTATAAATAATATCTGTATTTAAATTACACAAAATGAATTATTTACTATTTATATTGCTTACTTTTTTTGCAGCATTTTCTAGATTTGCTCCTCATCCACCAAATTTCACACCTATATTATCAATTGCATTATTTTGTGGTATTAGTTTTAGAAGTAAATATATCTTTTTAATACCATTATTTTCGATGTTAATTTCTGATTTTTTCATAGGGTATCACTCTGTGATTATGTTTGTTTATGTTTCATTGCTAATTATTTTTTTAATGGGGAAATATTTAGCTAAAGAGAACTCATTTAATTCTACGATAATTTTATCATTATCAAGTGCTATTGTATTTTTTATAGTCTCAAATTTTGGTGTTTGGATTGTAGGGTATCCTAAAACAATAAGTGGATTTATTGCATGTTACATAGCTGCATTGCCTTTTTTATTAAATACTCTAATATCAACCTTACTATTCTCTTCAGTTTTTCATTATTGTCAATCTTTTAATGTTAAAGAAAGAGAATTTGTTCATCAATAGATAAAATTGAATTTATTTTTTATTTTTTCAATAATAATTTCAATTTTTATATATAGCAGTTCACGTTTTTCAGATAATATCATACTGTATCTTGATCCTATTAACATATCAACATTTGTATTAGATAGATACCATCCTCATCAAAATATTGATATAAATTATTTTGCACTAAATATTAATGGATCAAATAATATGCCTTTGTATCATTTAAAACCAGAAGAATTATATTTTAAGAATGAAAATTCATCTGTCTCTTATTCTCAATTATCATTTAAGCAAAATAAGAATGATGATTATTTCAATACGAAAATAGCAGCTATAAATCAACTCGATGAAACAACTGAGACATTATTTCAATTAGAATCAAAATCTCTAGTTGATAATAATAATCAAAATGGTTTCTTTAATATTAAAAAATCAAAAGATAATTTTACATTTAATGTTAGTTATTTATATCATTATGATGAAGAATCAAATCAATATGATTTAAGTACAGTAAATAATAATTTTAAAAAGGAAAATGAGTCTTTTGTTAGTGGTTATAATATTTTATATAATATTGATAATATTATTTTTGAATCTAATTCTTCAATTCAAACATCCTATCATAGAAGACCAGAAGCTTATCTTTTAGATTATCAATATTTAGCTTACAATGAAAGATCAATATCTAGCTTTAATAAAATAAATTTTGTTTTTAACAATATATCATTTTTTTTAGAAAATATAAATTATGATTTAGTTTTAGAAAATGATATCAATGAAGTAAATATTTTTAATAATCATTATAATATCCCTTCAATAGGTGGAATTATGAATGTTAACAATTTTAAAATTAAAATTTTTGGATCAAAGATTGATAATGTTGTTAAGCCTAATGCTGAAATTAGTTATGCTCTTGGTAGTATTAACTTCATACTTAGTTCTGAACATTATATAAAAGGATTATTAACTGATAATGATGAATTGTATGGTAATTATGCTTATAATGTATATAATAAGGATAATATTAAAATATTATTTGATTCTAGTAAGTATAGAAACATTATTGATATTGGAAAAATAAAAAATGAAGACATTTCATACAATTATTTTTTATTATCTGGTATTATTGATTATAAGTTAATTGATTTTGATTATAACTATTTTAATTATTTTGATCAACAAACAAATATTGGTATTAGTGAATATATGAATTTTGGACTTAGTTTTTTCCCATTTAAAAATAAAAAAGAATTTGATTTATATGGCAAAGTAAATTATAATTATTACATGATGAATTCTGAAATTAATCTTCTTACAATGAATTTATTTGAAGATACAATTAGTGAACAAGCAACAGAATTATATAATTTTGAATTTGGATTTGTATTTGAAAATTTTAAAATATCTTATAACAGTAAAAATTTGTTATCAAATAATGTTATATTTTCTAACAATATAACACCATTTAAACGCTTTGATTCAATAAATGTGATATGGGTTTTCAAGGATTAATATGAAAAAAATTATTATTATATCAGCAACTTCTGGTCAGAATTATATATTGTCAAAAGATATATATTCTTTATTAAAAAAATTAAAAGTTACTGTTGAAATCATAAATTTAGAAAAGTATGATATTCCTCTATTTACAGCTGTGAATTACGATACTATGAAATCAGATGTTGGAAAAATAATTGATAATATTGTATCTACCCTTGTAGGTTCTGATGGAATTGTAATTTGTGCCCCTGAATATAATGGGAATATACCTCCTATTGTAAATAATATGATAGCATGGATATCTGTCTCCACTTCAAATTGGAGAGATGGTTTTATAAATAAAATTAGTTTGGTTGCTTCAAATAGTGGTGGTGCAGCAAATAAATATAACATTTCAATGAAAAATCAATTAGAGCATTTAGGTTCGGTTGTATATCCACGATTCATCTGTGTTAATGATAATAATCCATTAAATATTAAATCTGTAAAAAAAATATTAAAAGATTTTATAAAGCTGTTATAAAATTCATATATTTTTTTTTAAATTAAAAAACTTGTATTAATAAAAATTAAACTTAAATAAGGTGATTCTAATGAGCGATTCTTTTAAAAATTTCAACAATGATAACTTTGATTCAGATGTACTGAATTCTGATAAAACTGTATTAGTAGACTTCTGGGCAGAATGGTGTGGACCATGCAAGATGTTAACCCCTGTAATTGATCAAATAGCCATAGAGAATGAAGGGAAATACCTTATTGGAAAAGTTAATGTTGATGAATGTCCTGATATTGCAGCGAAATATGGGATAAGAAGTATTCCGTGCTTACTTTATTTTAAAGATGGTAAGGTTGAAAAGCAAAGTGTTGGAGTAGTTGAAAAAGCTGAGATAGAATCGACTTTGGAAAGTATTTAATTTAATGAAAAGAAATGTTATAATTATTGGTAGTGGTCCATCAGGTTATACAGCAGCTCTTTATGCTGCTAGAGCTGATTTGAAACCACTTTTATTTGAAGGTTCTCAACCAGGTGGTCAGTTGACAATTACAACAGATGTAGAGAATTTCCCTGGTTTTCCAGATGGTGTTATGGGGCCTGATTTAATGGATAAATTTAAAAAACAGGCAGAAAAGTTCGGAACTGAAATTAGAAATCAAAAAGTTGATAGAGTTGATTTTTCAGGTGATATTCTTAGATTATGGTCTGGAGATGAAGAGTTTTCTTCCGATTCTGTTATTATTTCAACGGGAGCATCTGCACGATTGTTAGGCTTGGAATCAGAAAAGAAACTAATGGGATATGGTGTTTCTGCATGTGCAACTTGTGATGCATTCTTTTTTAAAGATAAAAAAGTTTTTGTTGTAGGTGGAGGTGATAGTGCTATGGAAGAAGCTGTTTTCTTAACAAAGTTTGCATCTTCTGTTACAATAATTCATAGGCGAGATACATTTAGAGCATCTAAGATTATGCAAGAGAAGGCTTTTAATAATCCTAAGATAGATGTAATGTGGAATTCATCTGTAGTAGATATGTTGGGTGAACCAGATGCAGGTGGATTAAAATCAATTATTGTTGAAAATACGTTGGATGGTTCAAAGGATGAAGTGGTTTGTGATGGTGTTTTCTTAGGTATAGGACATACCCCTAATTCTGATATATTTAAAAATTATATTAATTTAAATGATAAAGGTTATATTTTAACATATAATAATTCCACAGAGACTTCAAAAAAGGGTGTTTTTGCTGCTGGTGATATTATGGATCCTATTTATAGGCAGGCTATAACTGCTGCGGGTTCAGGATGTATGTCAGCACTTGATGCAGAACGATATTTAGAAAATCTACATATTTAATATTTGTAGTTATATATAGGATTAAGGTTAAAATAAAATTATGAAAAATGTAGTAATTTATTCAAATGGTCCAGGATTGCCAGAAATAGTAAAAGAATATGGCCATTCCTCTGATTGGATTCCTAATATTGTAAGTAATAATAAAGTAAATTTTATTATTAAGAAAGCATATGAAAATGATTTTGAAACTGATATAAAAGCAGATGCTTTTATACTTACTGGTAGTAAATATTCTGTTTATGATAAATCTCCATGGATTGAGGCATTAAAAAAACATGTTAAAAAGCTGATTGATGAGAATAATTATATTCTTGGTATATGTTTTGGACATCAGATTTTAGCACATTGTTTAGGAGCAGAAGTTAAAAAAAATATATTGGGATGGGAGTTAGGCTCTTATAAAATAAATTTATCTAAAAAAGGACTCCAAAGTAAATTATTTAATGGTTTTTCTTCCGAGGAAGTTGTGTATGAAAGTCATCAAGATACTGTCCTGAATTTACCTCCTAATTTAGATGTTCTTGCTTCTTCAAAAAAATCAAATCAGTCTTTTTCATATAATGATAAAATATACGGGGTGCATTTTCATCCTGAATTCTCAAAAGAGGTTACAAGGAAACTTATGGATTTAAGAATCGGGACAGGAGTGTCTGTTGATTCAGATGTTTTATTAGATTCAGAAAAATCTTCTTTAGTATTAAATAATTTTTTAAATATTGTGGGAGCTAACTAAATGAATAAACCTATTTACTCTTTTAAAAATGTAAAATTCTCAAAAGATAAAAATCTATTATTAGATATAAGAAAATTTGATATTCACAGAGGATCTTGTTATATGTTTTGTGGAGATATGGGTTCTGGTAAAACATTAATATTGGATTTGTTATCAAAAAATAATAAAAAATATAAAGGTCAGCTATTTTATGATTCTAATGACTTAAGTAAATTATCAAAAAGGACTTATAGTAAAGATTTTGCAATTGTAACCCAGTATAGTAGAAAACCTTTTTTTAATACGGTATACAGTTATATTTATAATTATGTTTTATCAAAGAATGAAAAGTCTAAAGTAAAGAAATATACAGATTCTATAATTAGTAAGATGAATTTAAAGTACATTCAATCAGTTAAAGTACGAAGTTTAACTCAGAATCAATTTAGATGGGTAGATTTAGCTGCGAAAATAGCAGCAAATACTAAAGTTTTATTTATAGATGAGATAGATAATGGTTTTAGTCAGCAAAGATTAAAAAATTTATCTAAAATATTATATAGAAAGTGTAACTATGATGGTGTTACTTTAGTCTCAACATGTTCAAATTTTCATAGTTTTACTAACCTTACTTCAGTATTAATTTCAATTAATAATGGAAGAATATCTAGTATAAGATCAAAAAATAAAAGAAAATAATATTTGAGATACTATCAAAATAAATTTGTTTATATTTTAATTTGTTTCATAACACTTTTTCTAATCTATTATTATCATTCATGTAAGAGTAATATTGTTCATAAAAATTATGAACTTCGAAATATTGAAATTCTAGTTAATGCAGACAATGATTATCTGAAATTATTAAATGATAAATTAAGTCAATATGATGATTTAATTTGGTATTCTTATATAGATGATTCAGATGATATAAAATTATATAATTCTCTAAAAGAAAAATCTATTAATCAATTGCTTCTATATGAATATTTATTAAGTGAGCCAACTATAGAAAGTATATTAGAAAAATTTTTAAAAATACAAAATAGTTCTTTTGATTTTATTGAACATAAGAAAATACTTATTAATTTTATTAATGAATTGTTTTTATATGTAAAATCTTCATCAGTTGATGAAAATATTGGAAATATAATATTTTCTAATTTATTAAATGAAAAAAAATCTTTAGACAATAACTTTAATAAAATTATTATTAAATCTAATAAAGAATTTAGTAATCAATTTGAGCTAATTAATGATTATGAAAAACTATATAAATTTATAAATAGTCTTAATAAAAAAAATGCTGAAATTACTAGTATTAAGTTTTATGATAAAGTTTTATACGATAAATATGTAGATATTTATAAAAATAATATTAAAATATCTTTAGATGAATGTATTCTTTGTTATTCTAGTTCAATTAATGATCTTGAAAACTCGATAGTTAAATTAAATTCATTTAAAATTAAACATGACTCTAATTCAATTTTAGATTTTATAGTTACAGATGAAATAGAAGGTGATAAATATAAAATAATTAATAGAATTTTAATTAATGCATCTCATTTCAAAGACAATGATCCCTATAAATCAAACTATAAAATGTTTTTAGAATTATTAAAAAATATTGAAAATATTGTTTTTAATTTGGAAAAGTTTAACAATGGTTTTGATGATTCTATTTATAAGGTTAAAGTTATAATTGATTTTTTTGAAAATGATATACAAGCTTATAAATATTATTACAATTTAGTACATAGTTATAATAGAGCTATTTATGGTAATATTAAATATATCGCAAATACAGAAAAATACACCGAAGATAAGTTGAGTTTATTTATATATAATGATTATTTTAGAGATGGCAATTATGTTTCTAGATTTTTTATAGATAGTAATGATATTAAACTTTTAGAGTCTGCATTTGATTTCAATACATCAAATTAAAGGATTATTAAATGATTAAAAGAATAACATTATTGAAAATTATTTTATTAGTAAATATTAATATTGCATTTAGCAGTGGTGTTTTCTCTAATCTTGATAAATTTTCAATTTATGGTTCAGCTTCATTTAACTCTTACAAGGAGAGCTTTGTATCTGAATCTTTGGAATTAGTTAATATAAGACCAAATTTAAATGGGTTTACTCTAGGTGCTGTATATAGTTCTAGATACGAAATCTCATTTTCTTATTTAAATAATTCTGAATCTATTAATATTTACAATCTTCCATTTCCTGATAAATATTTTTCAACTAAATTTTATTTTCATATCTATCGATTTGAAAAAATTAAATTTAAAGTAGGATTTAATTCAATGAATTCTAATGATAATGATTATCTGAGAAATTCAATTTTATTCAGCATATATGAAGAAATAAATTATTTTAATAATCCAGTTGTTTTGTATTTAGATTTCGCTCAATCATCCCAAGAATATACTGGCTGTATAAATAAAACATTTACTGGTCTTTCTATTGGAGGTGATGTAAAGTTGCTAGTTGATAAGATGGATAATAACGAGCTTAAAGATATTGTCTGGCTTGGTTTTTCAATTAGTACAAATGATTTTAATAAGTATTATTTTGGCTTCAATTCAGGACTGTTTATACCTTTAAAATAAATTTACTTTATAAATATATTTCTTTTATCTATATTATACCGACTGGTCGGTATGTAAATGTTAAAAAATAATATAAAAGATAATACGAAAACACAAATACTAGAGGCTGCTTTGCATGTATTTGTGAAAAGTGGTTATGCAAAGACTACGATGGATGATATTGTCACAAAATCTGGCCATAGTAAGGGAGCAATATATCATTACTATAGCAGTAAAAAAGATTTATTTTTAGCACTTATAGATTATTGGGAAAGCTATTTTTTTAAAAATATAATAAATAAAGATTTATCAAATGATAATCCAGATGAATTATTAAGGGATATAACTCTTGATGTTATAAAAGCATTTAAAAGTAGTAAGCATGTTTTTTTAGCTGAGCTTGAATTTTGGTCATTATCAAATCATGATTTAGATGTTAGGCAAAAAACAACAAAATTATATGCAAAATTAATTGATTTGTTTAAGACAATAATATCAAAAGGTGTAAATGCTGGACTTTATAAAAAAATAGATTTAGATGTTGCTTCATTATCTGTTATGACAGCATTACAAGGTGTTATTTGGTTTAGTATTTTTGATAAATCAGATATTTCTGCAGAGAAATATTTAAATGATGTTATTGAATTTATAATTCATGGGTTTAAAAAATAAGGAAATATTATGGAAGTAAAAGAAGAAAAGTTTGATTATACTAAAATTGTTAGTAACATAGATTTTGATAAATTTTATGGATTGGGAGGATCTTTTTTAATTTCACCTCTAAGAGATTCAAAAACTTTTTCTAAAGAGATGTTTTCTGAAGATCAAAAAATGTTTGCTGATGCTGCATATGATTATGCCACGACAAGAATGAAGCCTTTGAAAGATAAGTTATCAACTTTAAATAAAGAATTAACTTTAGAAATATTTAAAGAACTTGGTGAGATGGGTTTTTTAGGCGTTGATATGCCAGAAAAATATGGTGGTTCAAACTTAGATAAAACAACAGCTGCAATAGTTGTTGATTATTTAGCTTTCTCTGAATGTGGTTCTATGTTAGTAACATTAGGAGCACATTCTGGTATTGGTGCTTTACCAATTGTATGGTATGGTAATGAAGAACAAAAAGAAAAATATTTACCAAAAATTGCATCAGGTGAATGGTTAGCTTGTTTTGCATTGACTGAACCAAATGCCGGTTCTGATGCTATGAATGGAGAGTCAACAGCTTATTTGAATAATGAGAAGTCTCATTATATTCTTAATGGTCAAAAAATATGGATTACTAATGGTTCTTGGGCAAAGTCTTGTATAGCATTTGCTAAAGTTGATGGTAAAATGACGGCTTTCATTGTAGATAAAGAATGTGAAGGTTGGGTTATAGGTGCTGAAGAGAAAAAAATGGGTATAAAGGGATCTTCAACCGTTACTATGTATTTTGAAAATTGTAAAGTACCTGTTGAAAATCTTTTAGGCTCAGTTGGTGAGGGAGGTCACATTGCACTAAATTGCTTGTATGCTGGTCGATGGAAATTAGGT
Source organism: uncultured bacterium (assembly GCA_964448515.1). Lineage (GTDB taxonomy): Bacteria > Fidelibacterota > Marinisomatia > SCGC-AAA003-L08 > D37C17. The sequence continues at coordinate 8,872 of CAYVBB010000011.1, forward strand.
TTTTCATCAGCAGCAGGTTCAATGAGCAGTATCAATGGTTCATATAATTTTGCTAAAGAAAGAAAACAGTTTTCTAGGTCAATTCTTAAATTTGATATGATAAAGAATAAGTTTGCTAATATGATTGTTAGGGCATGGGAATCTGATACTGTTAATTATGCAATCACAGGGTCTATCGATCACTCTATTAGTAAACTAGATGATTCAGATAAAGATTATTATGTTAAAATGCAAAAAATAACTGAAGATCATGCTATTGAGGCTAGTATTTCAAAAGTAGTTGGTTCAGAAGCACTTGCTTACTGTGCTGATGAAGGGGTCCAGATTTTTGGAGGTTCTGGCTTTTGTGAAGAATATCCTGCAGCAGGTGTTTATAGAGATGAAAGAATAAATAGAATATTTGAAGGAACAAATGAAATTAATCGTTTAATAATTTCTGGGACAGTATTAAAAAAAGCTATTCTAGAGGAAATACCAATTAGAGATGTATTAATAACAAGAAAAAATGATATGATTGGTGAAAATAGTTTTGATAATAAAATTAATAAGGAAGCTCAGGTTATTGAATATTGCAAATCACTTGGTCTTATAGTTTTAGATAATATAATTAACATATATGGTCAAGATTTTAAAAATAAACAATGGTTAATTGAACCTTTTGCAGATGTTGTATGTTCAATTCATGTAATGCATAATTGCTTTTTGAGGTATAATCAATTAGAAGAAGGTAATCATAAAAACAATACTTTACCAGTATTGAAATTATCTGTAAGTCATCACTATAACAAGTTAATATCTAGAGTTAAAACTATAAATTCATACATATGTGATTTTATGAATTTTAATGATGAAAAAGATAAATTTGAATTTTGTAATGTTAGTGATTCTTCAAAATTAAATTATTTACCTAATGAAATTTATTTAAAAAAAATTATTGTAGATGAATTTTATAAACAGGAAAAATATTATTTAAATACTTAATAAAGGAAGGTTATATGAATAATTCAGTTATAATAGATGGTGGTAGAAGTCCAATAGGTTTAAAAAATGGTAAACTAATAGGTATGAGAGCAGATGATTTATGTGCTAGTGTTGTTCAAAAGCTTTTAAAGAGAAATGAAAATATTGACAAAAAATATTATGAAGATTTAGTCTTAGGTTGTGCTTTTCCTGAAGGAAGTCAAGGAATGTTAATATCAAAAGGAGTTTCTATATTATCAGATTTGCCTATTACAACAGCAGCTAAAGTTGTAAATAGATTTTGTGGCTCTTCAATGGATGCTGTGCATCAAGTAAGCCAATCTATTAATGCAGGAGATAGTATTGCTGGGATTGCAGCAGGAGTAGAGGATATGTTTCAAGTCCCAATGGGAGGATTCAATCCAAGCTTTCATCCGGATTTATATGAAAAAGAGTATTATATGGGTATGGGTGAAACAGCTGAAAATTTGGCAAAAGATTTAGATATATCAAGAGAAGATCAAGAAGAATTTTCAATTATGTCACATAAAAAAGCTTTAAAAGCTCAATCTGAAAATAAATTTAGCAATGAAATATTTAATATTAAATTCAATGATTCTATTATTGATATGGATGAAGGCCCTAGAGAACCAGATTTAGATAAAATTAAATCTCTTAATCCTGCTTTTGATGAAAGTGGAACAATAACTGCAGCTACTTCAAGTCCAATATCTATTGGTGCTGCTGCAATGATTATAATGGATGAGTCTAAGGCAAATGAAATGGGTTTGAAAGCAAAATTTAGAATTAAAAGTAGAGCAGTAGCTGGTGTTGATTGGACAAGAATGGGGTCCGGTCCATTACCAGCTACAGAAAAAGCTTTATCTAAAGCTGGTATATCAATGAATGATATAGATCTTATAGAATTAAATGAAGCCTTTGCTGCTCAATCACTTTATGTTATTAGAAAAGGTGGTTGGAATGTTAATAAAATAAATGTTAATGGTGGTGCAATTGCTTTAGGGCATCCACTTGGATGTTCAGGCTCAAGAATTATAATAACATTAATGAATGCTATGGAGCAAAATAGCTCTAATTTAGGTTTAGCAACAATGTGTATTGGTACAGGTCAAGGTATAGCTACTATTTTAGAAAGGATAAATTAAATGAGTATAGAAATAAAAAAAGTTGCAGTTTTAGGTACTGGTGTTATGGGGTCACAGATTGCCGCTCATTTAACAAATGCGAATATAGAAGTATATGCTTTTGATATGACTCAAGAAGTTGCTGAAAAGGGCATAGAAGAGTGTAAAAAATTAAAGCCAGGACCTTTTTATAATTTAAAATCATCAAAATTAATAACACCCTTTAATTATAATGATCACTTAGATAAAATAAATGAATGTGATTGGATAGTTGAAGTTATATCTGAGAGGTTAGATTGGAAACATGATTTATATAAGAAAATTGTCCCACATATAAATGATAATTGCATAATAACTTCAAATACTTCGGGTTTATCTTTAAAAAGTTTATCAAAAGATTTACCAGATAAATTTTTAGATAAATTTTTTATTACTCATTTTTTTAATCCTCCAAGATATATGAAATTAGTTGAAATAATTTCTTCATCTAAGACTAATAAAGATTTAGTAAATATTATGGACAGTTTTTTGACTGATGTTTTAGGAAAAAATGTTGTTCATGCTAAAGATACACCAAACTTTATTGCAAATAGAATCGGTGTATATGGAATGATGGTTACTTTACATGAATCAAAAAAGAGAAAATTATCCATAGAAGATGTTGATGCATTAACGGGGACATTAATAGGACGACCTAAAAGTGCTACATTTAGAACAGCAGATGTTGTTGGATTAGATACTATGTGTTTTGTAGCAAATACAGCTTACAATGATTGTCAAGATGATCCTGAAAGAGATATCTTTAAATTACCTGATTATATAAAGAAAATGATTGATAATAAATGGTTAGGCCAAAAGACAAAACAAGGATTTTATAAAAAAATTGATAAAGGTGTAATACACTCATTAGATCTTGATACAATGGAATATAAGCCAATGAATAAAAAGAAATATTCGGCTTTTTCTATTGCGAAGGAAAATACTTATTTAGTAGACAGATTAAATGCAGTTGTTAGGGTTGATGATGTTGCTGGTGAGTTTTTATGGGTTTGTTTTGCCAAATCATTAGCTTATTCTGCTAATTTACTTGGAACTATTGCTGATGATACAATAAGTATTGATAATGCGATGAAAGGTGGTTTTGGTTGGGAATTGGGTCCATTTGAAGTTTTAGATGCAATAGGAATAGAATATTTTGTTAATAGATGTAAAAATGAAAATATAAAGCTTCCTGAATGGTTAATAAATATGCCTAAAAATAATGCTAAATCAATATATACTTATATTGATGGTGTTAAGCATTCATATAACTTTAAAATTAATGATTATACTAAAGTTAATCAAAATAAAAAAGTAATCGATTTTAATAATTTAAAATCAAATAATATGTTAATTGATAGGCATTGGTCTGCTTCACTTTATGATTTAGGTGATGGTGTTGCATCGATAAAATTACATTCAGTATTGAAACCTGAGCTTAATCCAATTGATGGTTCAATGATGCAGGTCTTTGCAAAATCACTAGATTGGGTTTCTGAAAATAAATATAAAGGATTAGTTATATCTGGTGATGGAGCTAACTTCTGTGCGGGTGCAAATTTAAGTCTTATATTGCAAGCTGCTGAGAAAAAAGATTTTAAATCACTTGAAAATTTTATTAATACGATACAGCAAATTTTTCAAAATGTTAGATTTTCAAATTTCCCAGTTGTTGGTGCCCCATATGGTCTTGTTTTAGGTGGTGGAATGGAAATTATAGGTTCATGTGATAGAAGAGTAGCTGCTGCAGAGTCTTATATCGGTCTTGTTGAGGTTGGTGTAGGGTTAATCCCTGGAGCTGGAGGTAATTTAAGAATGCTGTCTAATTTATCTAAAAAAATAAAGACTGGTATTACAGGAACTTTGCCTTTAGTTCAAAAAGCATTTGAAACTATCGGTTTTGCTAAAGTTGCAACATCTGCAAAACAAGCCCAATCTTATGGTTATTTAATAAATGAAGATAAAATAGTTGTAAATAGAGATCATATTTTATCTCACGCTAAAGAATTAGTAATTGATTTATCTACTGATTATAAAACACCAGAAGTTGAATCTTTTAAGTTACCTGGATCAGCTGGAAGATTAGCAATTGATGTTCAAGCAAAAAGTATGGTTAAAGCTGGTAAAATAAGCGAGCATGATGCTTTGATTGGTAGTAAGTTGGCATATGTACTAACAGGTGGTAAAAAAGGTGGAATGTTTACAGCTGTTGATGAACAATATTTATTAGATATAGAAAGGGAAGCATTCCTTAGCTTGTGTGGTGAACCTAAAACATTAGATAGAATAAGGTTTATGTTAACTAAAGGAAAACCTTTAAGAAATTAATAAATTCAATGATAATTCATTGTTTTTCTCCGATAAAAGGCGTCTTAATGGCGCCTTTTATTATTTAAATAAATTTTGAATTATATATTTCGAGATATTAGGGTTTTCTTTTATTCTTCTTATTGAATAGTCATACCAGTTTCTACCATATGGTACATAAATTCTAATTTTGTAATTATTTTTTAGTAAATATTTCATTGTATTGTCTATGGGTACTCCATAAAGGATTTGGAATTCAAATTTATTTTTATCAATTTTATTCTTTTTTATAATTTCCAATGCTTGATCTATAAGTTTTTTATCATGTGTTGCAATACCCACGTAGATGTTTTTATTAAAAGCTATTTTTAATAGTTTAATATAGTTAGTATTAATTAATTGTGGATCTTTTATAGCTATTGACTTATCTTCGTTGTATATACCTTTACATAATCTTATGTTACTATTTTCTTCTAATGAATTTAAATCATCTTTTGTCCGCATAAGATATGCCTGTAATACAATCCCTAAAGATTTTTTATATTTATTGTTATTTTTATAGGTATTTATTGATAAATCTGTTAGTTTGCTATCTTCCATATCAATTCTAATGAAATTATTGTTTTCATTAGCTTTAATTATAAGTTTTGCAATATTTTGATTGAAATTTTCAAAACCAATATCAGAGCCAATATGTGATGGTTTTATAGATATATTGCAATCAAGGTCATTAGATTTTATATTATCTAGTATATCCATATATTTATAAGTTATTGCATATGATTCTTTTAAATCAGCTGTATGCTCACCAAGAATATCTAAAGTACAGGAGAATCCATTATTATTTAATTTATTTACAATTTCAAGTGCTTGAGATGTTTTAACTCCAGCGACATATTTATTTGCAAATAATTTCACAAAAAATTTTGGGAGTAATGGAATTAAGCTTATAATTATCTTATTTAGTAAATAATACATTATTATAATTTATCTAAAAATATTTATTAAAATTCAATTCATTATTTGTTGCTGATAAAAAGTATATATTCGTAAATTATAAACCTATAGTAGAACTAATAATTAATTGAAGAAGAAAAAATAAATTGTATACAGATTTTTTACCAGTTCCAATATATGCAGTTCTCGTCGTTGCCTTAGTAGCACTTCCTCTTGTTATTCAATACATTGTTTCCCCAAGACATAATAAGGGTGGAGAAAAATTAACATCTTATGAATGCGGTGAAGTTCCTGAAGGTTCAGCTTGGGTTAAATTTAATGTTAGGTTTTATGTTATTGCATTAATATTTATTATTTTTGATGTTGAAGTTATATTTTTATTTCCATGGGCTGTTGTATTTCAAAGTTTAATTGATAGTAATTTAGGTTTTTTAGCATTTATTGAAATGTTTATTTTTGTTCTTATTTTAATTGTTGGTTTTGCTTATGTCTGGGTAAAAGGTGATCTTGATTGGGTTAAAATGAAGTTGAAATATGGTGAAGGTCGATACAAAGATTTGAAAATAAAAGAGAATTGATATGTCACACGAAGATTATTATGTAAAAGATGATTTTACTTTAGTTGAAAAATTTGATAAAGATAACGTAGTTGTTGCAAAACTAGAAGATCTAATTAATTGGGGGCGAGCAGGTTCTCCATGGTTTTTCCAATTTGGCCTAGCTTGTTGTGCTATTGAAATGATGGCAGCAGCTGGGCCAAGACATGATTTAGAAAGATTTGGTATGATGCCAAGGGCAACACCTAGGCAAGCAGATGTTATGATTGTTGCTGGTACTGTTACTTTGAAAATGGCTTCTAGAGTAAAAAGACTGTTTGAACAAATGGCAGATCCTAAATATGTAATTTCTATGGGTAGTTGCTCAAATAGTGGAGGTCCTTACTGGCAACATGGCTATCATGTCTTAAAGGGTGTCGATATTGTTGTTCCAGTTGATGTCTATATTCCTGGATGTCCACCTAGACCTGAAGCTCTTATACAAGGTATTTTAGAATTACAGAAGAAAATTAAACTTGATACACCGCTAAGGAAAAATAGTTAGTTATGTCGATTAAAATTATTGATATATTAGATGAAAAGTTTAAAGATTTTATTAATTTTTCTGAAAATCAAAATACATTATTTATTGAGGATCCTTCAAAATGGGATAAAATTTCTAAATTTTTAAATCAGAATAAAGATTTAAAATTTGATTATCTAATGTGTTTATCAGGTTATGATTTAACTGATAATAAGCTAGGTGTAGCATATAATCTTTATTCAACTACATTAAAACATTATTTAGAAGTTCGAATTGAGGTTGAATCTGAAATTGAAATTCCTTCTGTTGCTTGCTTATGGAGAACAGCTAATTGGCATGAAAGAGAAGCTTACGATTTGCTTGGAATTAAGTTTAGCAATCATCCAGAATTAAAAAGAATATTATTACCTGAAGATTGGGAAGGTCATCCTCTTAAGAAGGATTATAAAACTCCTGATTTTTACAATGGAATGCCTGTTCCAAAAGATAAAAGTTATTGGGAATAAAATATGTTTAAAATTATTGATAAAAGTATTATAAGTGCGGATGAAATGGTTCTTAATATGGGGCCCCAGCATCCTAGTACTCATGGAGTATTAAGGCTTAAAATAATTACAGATGGAGAAATAGTAAGTAAGGTTGAACCTATTATTGGTTATTTACATAGATGTTTTGAAAAACATTGTGAAAGTTTATCATATGAACAAATTGTTCCATTTACAGATAGATGTGATTATTTAGCTTCGATGCATATGAGCCATTCATATTCAATGGCTGTTGAAAAATTATTAGATTTAGAATTACCTGAAAGAGTTGAATATATACGAGTTATTGTGGCAGAATTACAACGTATTGCCAGTCATTTAATTGCTGTTGGTGTTTTTGGATTAGATGTTGGAGCTATAACCCCATTTACCTGGACATTAAGGGATAGAGAGAGAATCCTTGATTTATTTGAAATGTTATGTGGTGCTCGATTATTATATAATTATGTTTGGCCAGGAGGGGTATCACATGATTTGCCTCCAAAATTTATAGAAGAAACACATAAATTTTTGGATTATTTTCTTCCACAAATAGATGAATATAATCAAATACTTACAACTAATAAAATTTTTATTGAGCGTTCTGCTGATGTAGGTGTTTTACCTTTAGAAGTTGGTATAAATTATGGAGTAACTGGACCA
>CAYVBB010000012.1:0-15574 GCA_964448515.1 uncultured bacterium
AAATTGTCTTTGTCTCTCAAACAATAAAATACTTGTTGCTGCCGATACATTTAAAGACTCTATCTTTCCATTCATTTTTATTGTAGCTAAAAAATCACAATTTTTCTTAATTAATTGTCTAATTCCTTTACCTTCACTTCCTAAAATAAATACAATTTTACCTGAATAATCTAATTCATACCACTGCTTTGCATCTACTCCATTTTCAATACCTACAATCCAAAATCCTTTAGATTTTAAATAATCAATTGTTGATTTTAAATTAGTCTGCATATAAATATTAGTACTTACAAATGCTCCTTGACTAACTTGCAAAACAGTATTTGTAATTTTAACTGAATTATTTTTAGGTAATATAATACCATTTATTCCAGCACATTCAGATGTTCTAATAATCTGGCCTAAGTTTTGAGGATCATTAATTTGATCAAGCATTAACAAACATTCATTTTCAGAAAATTCACTCTTGAAAAATAAATCTAAATAAAAATCATAATAGAAATCTATTACTATCCCTTGAGTATGCTTATGAATAAATTTATTATTAAATGCATTTCCAAATAAGAGATAGAGTATTTTTTTTTATCTAAGATTTCATTTAATTCTTTGAAATGTAATGATTCGATTGATTGATTTATAGTAATCGATTTTATACTTACATTTAATGGAGAATTTAGTAGACTTATACAATTATTTATACCATGTATACTAAAAAAATTAGAATTTTTATTCTTCATAAAACTTACTCACTAAGTAAAATTTCAATATTATACACTAAATCAGAGTACATATTTGGATCATATTGTTTTAATATAGCTCCTGGATAAATTCTTTTTATTTTATTATTCTTACCTATTAGAAATGTTGTTGGTATTGAATAAACACCACCATAATCAATTATCATTTTATCAATTACCTTTTGATTACCATATAGTACCGGATAATTAATCTCATAAACCTTTAAAAAATTTTCTAATTGCTCTTTTTTATCAGATATTGAAACACCAAGTATATTAAGTCCTTTAGAATTATATTTTTCATACAAATCATTAAAATCAGGTATTTCCATCCTGCATGGACCACACCATGTTGCCCAAAAATTAATTAAAACAACATTATCTTCCATTTCTCTAAGTGTATATATACTATCTTCTCTAACAGAATTTAATGAAAAATCTTTTGCTAAATCTATATTATCAGTTAAATTTTTTATTTTATCTAACTGTTCTTTATTCAAATCACTTGAAAAAATAAGTGAAAATATAATTAAAAAAATATATTTAGTTTTCAAATTTCTCCTTAGAGTTATTTAAAAAATTTATAAAATTATCTTTATTGGGATCCATCCCAGGAAATGTCCCAAGTATTTTATCATCAGGACTTAATATAACATAGTATGGTAAAGCCGCAGTACCAAATCTATCAATTTCTAATTTTCTATTTTTTTTATGTATATCCTCTTTTCCATCTGTGTATAATTTAACTAAAATAAAATCTTCAAAAATAAGTTTCACATCTTCCTCTTCAAATATATTAATCTCCATCCATCTACAATTAGTACATGTATACCCTGTAAAATCAATAAATATTGGTTTATTTAATTCTTTTGATAAAATATATCCTTCATCTAAATTTTCTATCCAATCTCCTTCTTTATCTGGTGGAAGATATGACTCGATCAAACCGTGAACTTTATTACCACTAAACAATCCAGTAGATAAATAAATACCAATTAACAAAAATATTATACAAAAACTAATTCTTGTAAAACTCCATTTTTTTATTGGACTATCAAATGGCATTTTTATTAGACCTAATAAATATAATCCCATTAAAATAAATATTAGTGCCCAAATAAATAAAACCATATTTCTATCAAAAACACCCCAATTCCAAACTAAGTCCACATTACTAATAAACTTAAATGCAGCAGCTATTTCTAAGAAACCCATAATTACTTTAACAGAATTCAACCAGCCACCACTTTTAGGTAATTTTGATAAATATTGTGGGAATAATGCTAATAAAAAAAATGGTGATGCAAAGGCTAATGAAAAACTAAGCATGCCAATAATAGGCCAAAAAACAGCCCCTTGACTTGCCGTTGCTAATAATGCTCCAACAAAAGCAACCGTACAAGTAAATGAAGTTAAAGTAAATGTTAAAGACATAAATAATATACCCAGAACACCTCCTCTACTTTCTTGATTTATACTAAATTGCCTTATAAATGAAGGTGTTTGTATTTCATAATAACCAAATAAACTAAAAGCTAAATAAATAAATAAAGAAGCAATAAAGATATTTATCCATGGATTAGCAGCCAAATCTCCTGCACCTGATGCACCTAATGTAAAAGATAAAAGCAATCCTAGAGTTGTAAAAATAAATATTATTCCAAGTGCATATAATGATGCTGAGAATATAGGATTATTATCTTCTTTTTCACCTTCTTTTGTAAAATATGAAACTGTGATTGGAATCATAGGAAATACACAAGGAGTTAACAATGCTAAAAAACCCATTCCTAAAGCAAAAAGAATAAATGAAAATAATCCTTTATTTATTTCAGTTTCAAGTTCACTTAGAGGAACCTCTGAGTCATATTCTAGAGGAAATGGTTCCCAATCAAAATCTTTTCTTTTATCACCTTCAAATACTTGAAATTCAAAACTAAAATCATCCCATCTAGGAATACACATACTTGCATCACATGCATAATATTCAAATACACCATTAATTAAGTATTTTTTATTTTCAAGATTTTCGATTAATTTTAAATTTTTGACTAATTGAATATCATCCTTATGATAGTAGATATCTTGATTAAAAGTTTTATCAAATTTCTTTAATGGTTTAGGTTCATTTATAATACCTATATGAGAAAAATAAACAGTATCAATTATATCAACATAAGATGGACTTAAACTTTTTTCAGGATGAACAGAATAAATATGAAATCCTTCATCTATTTCAATGTTGAATGATAAATATAAATTTTCACCTCCAAAATAAACTTTTCTATCTACTTCAACATCAAATTTAACACAATTTTCTAAGGCTAGGTTATCATTAGAAAATGAAATACTAAACAAAAAAAATATAAATAAACAGTTAAATCTAGTTAGAATTTTTTTCAAAATTTTCACTCCCCACTCTTACTTTAATTATTTCTACAGGTCTTTTTGTTCTATGAATATTTTTCAAACTATTATTTATATCATCCCTAAACTTATTTTTATTCTCATTCAAAGGGATTTTTATATATCTTTTTTTATTTTTATAATTAAATTCTAAAAAATTATTTTTTTCATTATCAGGTAATTTACTAACTGACCTATCAATTATATAGTTTGCTTCTGATTTTAATTTTTCTATTTTATCTAATACTTCATATCCACTTATTAATTTACCAAATACTGTATATTTATTATTTAAATGAGGAGCATTATCAAAACATATAAAAAATTGACTTCCAGCAGAGTTGACATCTTGAGAACGTGCCATTGACAATACCCCTTTTTCATGAGAAATATTATTAAATTCTTGATCAACTGTCCAACCAGGGTTACCTCTTCCATCATTTTTTTTATTTGAATCTCTAGTTAAAATATCTCCACCTTGAGCCATAAAACCTGGAATTATTCGATGAAATATTGTTTCATCATAAAAGCCACTGTTTGCTAATTTTTTAAAATTATAAGAATGATTAGGTGCTTCTTCATTGTAAAAAATAAATTCCATAGTTCCAAAATTTGTTTTCATTATAATAATATCATTTTCAGTCACAGGAGCAGGAATAAAATCTTTAGACTTAGCTTTAATTAAATCTATTTCTACTGGGGATAAATCTGTGGGTTCTTTAGGAATTAAATTTCCTTTCATGTTTGCATTAAACCTCAAACCTTTGTTAGATAATAGCGGATTATCAATTATCAAGGTATCAGATAATAAAAATGATATGCATATGATATATATTATCACCATATTATTTACCAGTACTTCCTGGTTTTGTTATGTTAATTTTTTCAAGCCAATCAGGGATATTATTTTCTTCCCAACTTTCTACAGATAATTTTAACAAAGAAACAAAAGGAAAACCAAAATCCAATTTTTTGTTACTTCTATCTACTAGACAAACTATTCCTTTAATATTTACATTAAAGTTTGATAATAAATTAATTAATTCAATTATTGATCCACCTGTTGTTACTATATCTTCAACTATTAATACATTAGAATTTTCTTCAATGGTGAACCCCCTTCTAAAATCCATATCCCCATCAACTCTTTCACTAAAAATATGTTTACAATTTATATGTTTCCCAACGCCTCCAGACAATAAAATACCTCCAATTGCAGCACCAACTACTAAATTAATATTATCTTCATTATATTTATTTGCCATAGTTAAACAAATTTTATCTAATGCAATTGGATTTTCTAATAATCTAAATTTTTCAATATATGTGTCACTATGCCTACCTGAAGTCAACTTAAAATGTCCTTTCATTATAGCACCTGTCCACTCTAATAAATCCATTACTTCATTACTCTTCATAACATTTCTCTAATTTTATTTGTATAATTCAACGTAGCTTCTCTAATATCTGAAATTTTTCTATTTTTAAAATTCAATATTCCTCTTGATACATTAACTAATGGAAGATAATTTTTTTCACCAATTAATAATGATCTCTTTAAATTTCCTCCTTGAAAACCAATCCCTGGCATTAACCAAGGAAGAGAGTTTGACACTAACGCAACTTCATCAAGTTCTTCATCATTTGTTGCTCCGATAACAAGGCCTACATTATTATGCCTATTTAATTCATTACACATTTCAATTACATATTTATATAATTCTTTATTATTTATAAATTTTTTTTGAAAATCATTCGATCCAGGATTAGAAGTTAAAGCCAAAACAAATACACCTTTACTTTTATAATTGACAAATGGCTTAATTGAATCTATGCCCATAAATGGTGAAACTGTAACACTGTCATATCCTAAATAATCAAAAATTGATTCTGCATAAAATTTTGATGAATTACCTATGTCCCCTCTTTTTGCATCTGCAATTAATATAGATTCTCCATTAACATATTCTGGAATTTTCTCTAAAATCTCATATCCTTTTGATCCATATCTTTCGTAAAATGAAAAATTAATCTTATATACTGGACAAATATCAACTGTTGAAACAATAATATCCTTTATATAAGAGTTCATATAATCTAAAGATTTATTTTCAAGAGAATCATTATCAATATCTAAACCTAAACAAAGTCTATTATTTTTTTCATTACACTTTATTTTTAATAATTCATTAAAATTCATCTAATCTTATTTATTTTTTTTTTTGTTATCAATAATATAAATTTACAATGATATTATGAAACAATTATCATTAAATATAGTTAATAAATCAAACTCTCAAATAGTTGCTTCCTCATCTTATGATTATAAAATTGAATTAATAAAAAAAATTGGTTCAGATGATATAAAAAATATTTTAAATATTTCTAAAGATTTGTCTAAAATCTATGGCAAAAGATTAATTATAAGTGAAGATAATATTTTAAAATACTTCAACAAAGATACTCTCCCTTTTATTGCAAGATATAAAAATAAAATTATTGGCTATATAATAGGAGTACCATTGGAGTATTTTTCACAAGAGAGCTGGTCTCATTTTGATACAAATATAAATAAGAAAAATACAATTTATACATATGCTTTTTTTATGAAAAAAAAATATAGGAAAAAAGGTGGATTTTCTAAAACTTTAAAAATGATATATCTAAATTGGGCAAAGAAGAAAGGATTCACATATGTTTCTGGCCATGTTTCTGAAGGTATATCAAAAAAATTTTCAAAGAATACAGAAATAGTAAAAATATTTCCAAATTGGTATGGTTTAAATAAACCATATGAATATTACAGGAGAATGTTATAAGTTAATATTATGCTTATTATAATCTTATTTATAAATATTAATTTATTTTCATATACCCTTCAGGAAATATATGATGATGCAAGCTCTTATGAAGAATATAATAAATATTTAGTCCTATCTGAGAATAATATTTATACAGGTGGATTAGGGCTTTATGAAGGGAACACATATATAAATTGTAACGGTGCAATTATTGATCTGCAAGAAGGTAATGGAATATGGATATATGGAGATGAGAATAATTCTGCTAATTTAGATATTGAAGAATGTATTATAACTAATAGCTTATATTATGGATTAAGTTATAGTGGAGAATCTACTGGTAATATTAATAATTGTAATTTAATTAATACTAACTTTGGTATTAAACTATTTGATAATTCTAATGTAATTGTAAACAATTCTATATTTTCCTCAAATAATTCTATGGGAATTTCAATTTATACAGAAAATCCAAATTTAAATATTTCATATTCTTTATTTTGGGATAATGAAGATAATCACTTAGAAAACTGTCCTGGTTGAGGAAATATATGGACTCAGTTTGAGTTAAATCCCGGAATTGGAATCATATATAGTGATCCAAAATTTATAGATTCAAGTCATTGGAATTTTAATATTGACTCAATATCCCCATGTATTAATTCTGGAAATCCTATATACTATGATTCTGATGGTAGTATATCTGATATTGGAGCATTACCATACACTACAAATTGTTTAATAGTAGGTGATATAAATAATGATACAGAAATAAATGTATTAGATATAGTAGATCTTGTAAATTGTATACTTTTAACTGAATGTTCTGAATGTTCTGATTTAAATAATGATGGAAATATAGATATATTAGATATAGTAGATATGGTTAATATCATTATTAATTAATTTTATAATATTTCTCCATTTTTCATGATTTTATTAATTTTTGTATAACAAGAATCAAACCAATAAGGCAATTCATCTAATTCTTTAATATCCCAGAAAATAAGATCTGCATTATATTCAGATTTAATAAGACCTATTGTATGTTCTTTTTTTAATGATTTAGCTGCATTATATGTAACACCTAAAAACGATTCTTCTAAAGTTAGACCGCAATGTTGCATAGCTAAATACATAATGTTTGGTAAAGATCTTATAGTACATGTTCCTGGATTAAAATCTGAGGCTAAGGCTACAGAACAACCATTATCAATTAAATGCCTACCATTAGCATATTTATTTTTATTTAAAAAGAATGTTGTCCCTGGTAATATTGTTGCAACTGTATCTGATTTTGATAAAGCCTGAACTCCCTTATCATCTATTACCATTAAATGATCAGCTGATAATGCGCCTATTTCATTTGCAAGTTCTGAGGCACCAAAACATTTAAATTCATCTGCATGAACCCTTGGCAACAGCCCATATCTTTTAGAAGTTTCTAAAATTTTTCTAGTCTGATCTAAATTAAAATATCCATCTTCACAAAAAACATCACAAAAAATTGCTAATTTTTCTTCAGCAATTTGAGGAATCATTTCTTTACATATTAAATTTACATAATCTTCTGTTTTAAATTCTTCTGGTACAGCATGTGCTCCTAAAAATGTTGGTAAAATATCAATAGCTAATTCATCATTAATTTTCTTTATAACCTGCAAAGATTTAATTTCATCTTTAACTGATAATCCATACCCTGATTTAGCTTCTAATGTTGTTGTTCCAAAATTAATAAATGGTTTAATATTATTTAAAGAGTATTCATATAATTGATTAAATGAGGCCTCTCGCAAACTCTTAATTGAGGATAATATACCACCTCCAGCATTTTTAATATCCTCATAACTACTTCCATTTAATCGCATTTTAAATTCATTAGATCTATTCCCAATAAAAATAGGATGTGTATGAGAGTCAATAAATCCTGGTGTTAAAATACATTGCTCAGCATCAATAGTATTACAATTATGATTTTTAAAATTATCT
The DNA here is from genome assembly GCA_964448515.1 of uncultured bacterium. Lineage (GTDB taxonomy): Bacteria > Fidelibacterota > Marinisomatia > SCGC-AAA003-L08 > D37C17. The sequence goes on from CAYVBB010000012.1 coordinate 7,934, forward strand.
TCTATTCCTATTATAATATTATTTTCAACTAATACTTCTTTGTTTAATAATATATCCAAAGAATTTGATTCGGGATTCCAAGTAATAATCTTTCTAATATTAATAATTTTAGTCTTCACAATTAGGAAGGAATATTAAGTTTTCTATCTTTAGCTATTTTTATAGCTTTTTCATAACCAGCATCAAAATGTCTTGCTACACCTAATCCAGGATCATTTGTTAAAACTCTATTAATCCTTTCTTTCATTTCAAGTGTTCCATCAGCAACAATTACAACTCCAGCATGTATTGATAATCCCATACCAACTCCACCACCATGATGTAATGATGTCCAACTAGAACCTCCTGAAACACTTAACATTGCATTTAGTATTGGCCAATCAGCTACAGCATCTGAGCCATCTTTCATTGCTTCAGTTTCTCTATTAGGAGAAGCAACAGATCCACAATCTAAGTGATCTCTGCCAATAACAATAGGTGCTTTTAGCTCACCATTTGCAACCATATCATTTATAGCCTCACCAAAGATATTTCTTTCCCTATAGCCTAGCCAACATATTCTAGCAGGGAGTCCTTGAAATTTAACTTTTTTTTGAGCTAACGTTATCCATCTTTTTAAAGCTTTATCTTCTGGAAATAATTCTAATACTTTTTTATCTGTTTTATATATATCTTCAGGATCACCAGATAAAGCTACCCATCTAAAAGGTCCTTTTCCCTCACAAAAAAGTGGTCTTATATAAGCTGGAACAAAGCCAGGAAAATTAAATGCATCTTTCAAACCACCATTTTCTTTAGCTTGACCTCTAATATTATTACCATAATCAAAAACTATTGAACCCATACTTTGTAAGTCTAACATTGCCTGACAATGGTCTCTCATTGATTCATATGAAAACTTAATATATAAATCAGGATTATTTTTTCTTAGTTTTAATGATTCCTTATATGATAATTGATGAGGAATATAACCATTTAATTCATCATGAGCTGAGGTTTGATCTGTTACAATATCAGGTATAATTTTATTTTCTACAAATTTTGGAAATAATTCAGCTGCATTTCCTAATAAACCAATTGAGATTGCCTCATTGTTATCTATAGAATTAAGAGCCATTTTTATGGCCTTATCAAAAGATTTAAGTTTAACATCTAAATAACCTGTTTTAATCCTTTTATTGATTCTATCTTCATCAACCTCAATCGTTATATTTACACCTTCATTCATTGTAACAGCTAAAGGTTGTGCTCCACCCATACCACCAAGTCCTGCTGTTAAGGTTAAGGTCCCCTTCAAACTTCCATTAAAATTTTGTCTAGCTACCTCAGCTAAGGTTTCATATGTGCCTTGTAAGATACCCTGCGTACCAATATAAATCCAGCTTCCAGCTGTCATTTGACCATACATCATTAAACCTTTTTTATCTAGCTCTCTAAAATGTTCCCAATTTGCCCAATTTGGAACTAACATTGAATTTGAAATAAGTACTCGAGGTGAATAAGAATGTGTTTTAAAAATTGCTACAGGTTTACCAGATTGGATTAATAATGTTTCATCATTTTCAAGATTAACTAAAGCCTTATTAATATTTTTAAATTCATTCCAATTTCTTGCAGCTTTTCCAAGACCTCCATATACAATTAAATTATCTGGATCTTCAGCTACAATTGGATCTAAATTATTATTTAACATCCTCATAGCAGCTTCTTGATGCCAACCTTTACAAATTAATTTATTCCCTATTGGTGATTTTATTTTTTTCATTTATTTAATCTATATAAAAGTTTAATGTATTATAAACTGGTTCATACCAATTTGTAGTATCTTTATCAATATTATAAGGGAATAATGAAAATTTATTGAATCCATCCAACCTAGTTAGTAAAATTTTATTTGATATCATTGATTGATTTTGATTAAATACAGATATTCCAATTGAAATTTTATTTTTGTCTGAAATTCTAGAGTTTAAAATTGTATTAATTGAATTGAATTTATTAAAATCTTCATAATAATTCATTACTACACAAAAATCAATAATATCTTCGTTTATCCAAGATTCCCAATCTTGATACCATCTATATTTTGCTTCTAAAATATCTGGTTTTACAGCTGCGCTAAGTTTAATATCTAATGAGTCATTTATAACTAAATACTTAATAGACCTGACAAACTCTGTTACTTTATCAATTTTAAATTGTTCCCAATTTACTTCCATTGAATCAACATATTCTTTTGAATAACCAAATCTTTCAGATATAATACCTCTTTTCAAATCTATAGGATTAATAAAATATTTTTTTTCAAATTCAATCAACCCTAACTTATTATAGCCATAAAAACTATCTTGATATCTTAAATAATCAAAATGTATACCATGAATTTCATAATTTGAAACTAGCTCATTAACAACATCAAATAAATGTTCATTAACTTTGGGATTTAAAGGAGATAAATATATACCTTCCCAAGATTTTGAATGAATTTGATGTAACGGAATAGATATATCTGACTTACCATTTAAATCAACTTCAAAACAATCTTCACAATTATAATAAAGATGATTTTTATCCAAGGGTTTACTATCTGATGACCAAAGAACATAGGTATTAAACCATGCATGTATTTCGATATTAGAATCTTCAACTTTTTTCAAAATATAATTTAGTGGATCAAAAATTGAATCTAATTTTTCATGTTTTGGAACTAACGTAGAATTATAAAGGGCATCACCTCTATATCTTACTTGATAGAATAGTTTATTTACTTTATTTTTAATTGCAAAATTGTAAACAGAATCTACTGAGCTACTATCTAAAATACTTGTAGATTTAACCCATAATGAATTATCAATTATTTTAGGTATTAATGATTTGGGGAATATATCAAATGAAAGGAAAAGAAGAATAATAAAAATTAATTTTATTTTTCTATTGAGATAACTAATCAAATTTATTTTTTATCTTCTATTGTTTCACTATCTTTACTTATATCATCTGATGAATCAGTTTGTTCATTTGATTTAAAATCAACAAATTCTAAAATTGAAACTTTAGCATCATCATTTTTTCTATTTCCTAGCTTAATTATTCTAGTATATCCACCAGATCTATTATCATAATTTGGTGCAATCTCATGAATCAAAGTATTAGCAATTTCCTTTTTATAACTACCTTTAACTTTTCTAAGAATTAATCTTCTTCCATGAATATTATTCTTTTTAGCATATGTTACTAATCTTTCAACATATTTTTGTACTTCTTTTGCTTTTGGAAGAGTAGTAGTTATATGCTTATGTTTTATTAAAGAACAAGCCATATTACTCATAAGAGCCTTTCTATGACTAGCAGTTCTATTTAATTTCCTACCTTTTTTTAAATGTCTCATAAAAACTTACCTATTTAATCTTTCATATATTGACTAATATCCATACCAAATCGTAAATTAAGTTCACCTAGTTTTTCATTTAATTCTGTTAAAGATTTTCTACCAAAATTTTTAAATTTCAACATCTCGCTTTCATCTTTACTAACTAAATCAGAAATTTGATGAATTCCAGCAGCTTGTAAACAATTATGACTTCTAACTGATAATTCCATTTCATCAATACTTTTTAATAAAGTAGCCTTAATCTCAATTGCTTGATTTGCTTCTTCATTATCAATTGCTTTAATTTTTGTTGCATCATCAAACATAAAAAATGAAAAATGTTGAATAAGAATACTCCCAGCATGATTAATACAATCCTTAGCTGATGTTGAACCATCTGTATCAACTTCTAAAACTAACCTTTCCTGTCCTTCAGTTGACGCTGGAATAGGTATAACTTCCCAAGCAACATTTAAAACTGGATTAAAAATCGAATCAATAGCTATAGTTCCTAAACTATCATCAGATCTTTTATTTCTCTCAGAACCAACATAACCTTTACCTCTTGAAACACGAATTTCTATTTCAAAAGAAGATTTCTTATTAAAAGTCATTATTGGTAATGATCCATTTATAACAGAAAAATTATCTAAGTACTTATTTAATTCCTCTGCCTTAAAAATACCTTTATCATCAAACGATACTTTAAACGAAATTAACTCGCTTGCTACATCATCATCCATTTTAAATCTTATTTTCTTAAAATTTAAAATTATATCAGGTAAATCCTCTGAAACACCCTTTAAAGTTGAAAATTCATGTGATACTCCATCAATTTTTATTGATGTTATGGCAGCACCTGGCAAAGTAGTTAACAATGTCCTCCTAAGTGCATTACCAATAGTTACAGCATACCCTCTATCAAAAGGCTCAACACTAATCTTAGCATAGTTTTTTTTATCTTTTTCAAATTTTATATTTAAATCATTAAAATATTTTACTGACATAGTTTTTTCCCTTTATTTTGAATATAACTCAACTACTAATTGTTCATTTAATGGCTCTGATATTTCTTCTCTTGTTGGAGCTTTATCAAAAACACCTCTTAATTTACTTTTATCAAGAGTTAACCAAGGCATTGGATTATCGTTTTTAATTCGTCTCATAGAGTTAAGAAATATATCATTCTTTTTACTCTTACTTCTAACTTCAATTATATCTCCTTCAACTAAACTATAAGAAGGGATATTTACTACTTTATTATTAACTAAAAAATGTTTATGAGAGACTAATTGTCTTGCTGCACTTCTTGTATTTGCAAGACCTAACCTATAAATAGTATTATCCAATCTTGACTCTAATGATATTAAAAGATTATCACCAGTTGCACCATCTCTATTAAGAGCCTTTTTAAAATAATTTCTAAATTGCTTCTCTAAAACACCATATAAATATTTTATTCTTTGTTTTTCTCTTAATTGAACACCATAATTAGATAATTTTCTTCTTCTAGATTGACCATGCTGACCTGGAGGATAATTTTTCCTAATTGAAGAAAATTTTTCTGATTCAAATACAGGAAATTCTAATCTTCTACATATTCTTGCTCTTGGGCCTCTATATCTTGCCATTTAATTCTCCTTTAAACTCTTCTCTTTTTAGATGGTCTACATCCATTATGTGGAATTGGTGTTAAATCCATTATTCCTGTAACTTTCAATCCCGAAGCCATTAATGCCCTAACTGCAGCTTCTCTTCCTCCACCAGGTCCTTTAATCATAACCTCTATAGTAGTCAGACCTCTAGCCATACCATCAGCAGCAGCTTTTTCTGCTGCTTGTGCTGCAGCAAATGGAGTATTTTTCCTAGAACCTTTAAAACCAACCATTCCTGAACTAGCCCATGAAATTGTATTTCCATATTTATCAGTTAAAGTTATAACTGTATTATTAAATGTTGATTTTATAAAACCTATACCTTCAGGATCAACTTTTGCTTTTTTCTTTTTTAATTGTTTCGCCATAAATTAAACCTTTAAACCGCCTTTTTCTTATTTGCTATAGTTTTCTTTTTACCTTTTCTTGTCCTAGAATTATTTTTTGTATTCTGACCATTAACTGGTAAACCTCTTTTATGTCTTAGACCTCTATATGTTCCAATATCTACTAATCTTTTGATATTTCTACCTACAGCACTTCTCAATTCTCCTTCAACAATATAATTTTCAGATAATTCATTTCTAATCTTCAAAATTTGTTCTTCATTCAATTGATTAGTTTTTATTGTTGGATCAATATTAATCGCTTTTAAAATTAATTTTGACTTAGCTAATCCAATACCATAAATATAGGTTAAACCAATTAAAATTGATTTATTTGCTGGTAAATCTACTCCTGATATTCTTGCCATACTATCCTTGCCTTTGTTTATGTTTAGGATTTTCACATATTACACGTACAACGCCACTTCGTCTAATAATTTTACACTTAATACATATTTTTTTTACTGATGCTCTAACTTTCATAATATTCCCTAGTATCTAAAAACTATTCTTCCTTTACTTAAATCATATGGAGACATTTCAATTTTTACTTTATCTCCTGGCATTAATTTTATATAATGCATTCTCATCTTACCTGATACATGAGCTAAAATAACATGCTCATTATCCAAAATAACTCTAAAAGTAGCATTTGGTAATGTCTCTTGTATCTTTCCATCAACTTCAATTGGTTGTTCTTTTGCCATAATTTTTAATTAACTTGTTAAAACCCTTACTTTATTATCAATAATAGCTATAGAATGTTCAAAATGAGCTGATGGTAATCCATCCTCAGTACATACTGTCCAATTATCTTCTTTTGTATGTACTTCATGACCACCCATATTAATCATTGGTTCTATAGCTATACATAAACCATTCTCAATCAAAACACCTTGATTAAATTTTCCAAAATTAGGGACCTGTGGTTCTTCATGTAATTTCTTCCCAATACCATGTCCAACTAATTCTCTTACAACACTAAAACCATTTTCTTCAACATAATTTTGAATTTTAAAACCAATATTTCCAATTTTAGCATTTACCTTAACTTCTTTAATGCCTAGATTTAGAGATTCTTTAGTTATTTCTAATAATTTTCTTTTTTCATCAGAAATTTCACCAACAGAAAATGTTTTAGCATGGTCTCCATAAAAGTCATCGTAGATTGAACCAACATCAATCCCAATGATTTCGCCTTCTTTTAGAACTCTATTACTTGGGATTCCATGAACAACCTCATCATCTATAGATACACACAATGTACCAGGAAACCCATATAAACCCTTAAACCCTGGGATTGCTTTATTTTTAATAATAAAATTTTCTGCAATTTCATCTAATTCAAGAGTTGTAATACCTGGTTTAACATACTCTTCAACTAAAAATAAAGTTTCCTTTACAATTTGTCCTGCTCGATACATTTTTTCAATCTCAAATTTATTCTTAAGATGAATCATTTTTAGTATCTTCTAGATCGTCCTCTTATTTTACCTTTATTCAAAAAGCCATCATAGTTTCTCATTAGCATATGAGACTCTATTTGTTGCAAAGTATCTAATGCAACACCTACAATTATTAATAAACTTGTACCACCATAAAAACTAGCTAAGGAATAACTTATATCTTCATTAAAAGCTCTAAACAATATTATAGGGAAAACTGCAATAAGAGCTAAAAAAACAGATGAAGGCAAAGTTACTCTTGTTAAAATTTTATCAATATAATCAGATGTAGCTTTGCCTGGTCTTACTCCAGGAATAAACCCACCTTGTTTTTTCATATTATCAGCAACATCTATTGGATTAAATGCAATAGCGGTATAAAAATATGTAAAAATAATAATTAAAAAAGCAAAGAAAATTGAATATACAAAATGTGTGGGAGAAAAATATGTTCTCAAGGCATCTCCAAATCCACTATCAGGTAAAAAAGAAGCTATCGTATTTGGAAGAAACATTAAAGCCTGAGCAAAAATAATCGGCATTACACCTGCTGTTAGTATTCTTAATGGGATATGAGAAGCTTGGCCACCATATACTTTTCTTCCAACAACTCTTTTAGCATATTGAACTGGGATTTTCCTAACACCAGTATTTACTAAAACAACTATAAAGGTTATTGCAAACATTAAAATTGCAAGAAAAATATATCTATAAGGATTTCCAACAATATTAAACCACTCTGCTTGAAAAACAAATGGAGCTTGAGCTAAAATTCCACACATAAT
>CAYVBB010000013.1:0-15527 GCA_964448515.1 uncultured bacterium
TAGATGATCTATCAAATTGGTATATAAGAAGGAATAGGAGAAGATTTTGGAAATCTGAAAATGATATAGATAAGCATGGTGCATATTTAACATTATATAATGTTTTAGTTATGTATATTAAAACTTTAGCACCTGTTATTCCATTTGTAACTGATGAAATATATAATAATTTAGTCGTAAAGGTCAATCAAGATTCTCAATCAAGTGTTCATTTATGTGATTTTCCAATGGTAAATAATGATTTTATTAATGAAAAATTAGTAAAAGATGTTGATTCTATTAAAGAAATAGTATCTTTAGGGAGATCAGCAAGAAATAAATGTAATTTAAAAATAAGGCAGCCTTTATCAGATATTAAAGTTTATATAAATAATAATAATAATGATTTTATTGAAAAGAATAAATATCAGATTCAAGAAGAACTCAATGTTAAGGATGTTTTCTTTGTAAAAAATAAAAGAGATATTGTTAAATATCAGATTAAACCAAATTTTAATTTACTAGGAAAGAAATTTGGTAGTGATATGAAAAAAGTAGTTGAGTTAATTTCTATGATTGATTTTGATAAGTTTGCTACAAAATTAGATAAGAATAATGATTTTCATTTTGATGGAACTAGTTTTGTTATTAATAAAGAGGAGGTGGAAATTAAGCCGATGCCTGTTGGTAATTATTCTTTATCTGAAAATAATGATATTGTCGTTTCTGTAAATATATCATTAACTGAAAAACTTATTAATGAAGGTATAGTTAGAGATTTGATTAGAACAGTTCAAAATTTAAGAAAAGAATTAAACTTTGAAGTTGAAAATAGAATTAATATTAACATTAAATGTTCATCATATTTATTTTCAGCTATTGAAGAAAATATGGATTATTTTAAAAATGAAACATTATGTGTTAAATTAAGTAAAATTGATGCTATAAAAAGTAGTAATTTTGAAAAAATTACTATAAATTCTGAAAAAATTGATTTATTAATTAATAAAGTTATAGGGTGAAATATGTCTGAAGTAAAAATGAAAAAAGAAGATTTGAAATATTTTCAAAAACTAATTAATGAAAAAAGAAAAGTATTGCTTTCTGAAATAAATGATGCCAAAGAAAAGGCAGATGAAATATTAAAAGAATCTACTTCTAATGCGATATATTCATCTCATATGGCTGATGCAAGTTCTGATCACGTTGAATTAGAAAAAGCATATTATATGATTGCTAGAAATAAAAAATTCTTAGGTTATTTAGATAAAACTTTAATCATGATAAAAGATTCTACTTTTGGAATATGTCAGGAATGTAATAAAATTATTTCGAAAGAAAGGTTAGAGGAAGTTCCACATACTAAGAAGTGTTTTGATTGTAAGAGCAATAGATAATTGAAAATTATTTCCATTCCTATTATAGTAGTTTTTTTTGATCAACTTTCTAAAATCCTTGTAAAAAAATATTTTATTCATCAACAATTATTTTATACCAATGTTAATATTATAGGTGATTTTTTAAGATTTACTTTTATTGAAAATCCTGGAATAGCTTTTGGAATAGATACAAGTAGTTATCATTTATACATTACAATAGTAACTGTCTTAGCAATTTTTTTCATATGCTATCAATTAATTATATCAATAAATAATAATACTTTAGATATATTTCCATTAGCATTTATTTTAGGTGGTGCTATTGGTAATTGTATAGATAGAATTTTAGTTTTTATACCATATTTTAATTATAATGGAGTTATTGATTTCATTGATATTGGGATTAATAATTATAGATGGTATATTTTTAATGTTGCTGATGCATCTATATCAATTGGTTTGTTTATATTTGTGTATAATTTTTTTATGAATAAAACAAATAAGTCAATTGAAAAAAACATTTAAATATAATTTAGATACTTCATTGAGATTAGATAAGTATTTAAAAGGTAAGTTGCCAAATTTATCTAGAACAAATATTCAAAAAATGATAGATAATAATTTAATTTTAGTTGATGATTTCTCTGTTAAATCTTCATTTCAACTAAAACTAAATCAAATTATACAGATTAATACACAAGATTTTAGATGTAAAACACTATCATTAAAACCTCAAAAAATGGAGTTGAAAATTATCTATGAAGATAATCATATATTAGTAATAAATAAAGATTCTGGCACTGTTGTACATCCTGGCATAGGCAATAAAGAGTTTACTTTATTAAATGGAGTTTTGGATTATTGTAAGGATTTATCAATGATGGATAATGATAGGCCAGGTGTTATTCATAGATTAGACAAAGATACTTCAGGAGTAATTGTATTTGCTAAAAACAATGAATCTCATTATTATATAAGTGAACAATTTGCTAACAGAAAAATAAATAAAGAATATAAAGCGATTACATGGGGAAATTTCAATGAGAAAAAAGAGATTAGAGGTTTTTTAAGAAGAGATCCAAGAAATAGACTCAAATTTAAATTGTTTGATAATAAAGGAAAAAATTCTATATCAACTGTGATTTCTAATATGCTGTATTCAATACCTCTTAGTTTTGTAACAATATTTCCATTAACGGGAAGAACTCATCAAATTAGAGTTCATTTATCTTCTATTGGACATCCAATAATAAAGGATGATTTGTATAGTGGTGGTGAAAGTATTATTGGAGGGTATCATGAAAAAGACAGAAAGAATATTTTAAATGTATTAGCAAATATTAATAGGTTTGCTTTACATGCAAGAAGAATAGAATTAAGACATCCCAAAACTAAAAAAAATATGATTTTTGAAGCCCCTTATCCAAATGATTTTATTAATACATTAAATAAATTGAATGAATATAAATAAAAAAATATTATCTGAATTTTTAGATTATTTATTAAATCAAAGGCAATTTTCAAAACATACTATAAGAGCATATAAGAAAGATTTATTTGATTTTTCTGATTATATATTTGAATATGACAATTTTTTAAACATAAAAAATATTAATTTGGAATTATTACAAAATTATATTCAAAAATTATTTAAATCTAAAATTGATGAAAAAACTATTCAAAGGAAGATATCATCAATTAAATCATTTTACAAGTATTTATCATTTAATAAATTAATTAAAACAAATATTTCTGAATTTATTCAGTTGCCAAAAACAACAAAAAAACTACCATATTTATTATCATTGAATGAAATAAATAAATTAATGGATTTACCTGATTTAAATAAAAGTAATGGAGTTAGAGATAAATCAATTTTGGAAATTTTATATTCAACTGGAATTAGAATTTCAGAATTGGCACAAATAAAATTAGAAAATATTAATTTTTCTAAACGAATTATTAAGGTGATAGGAAAAGGCTCCAAGGAAAGATATGTTATTTTAGGGGATAAGGCATTAAAAGCATTGAATAATTATATGTTTTTAAGAAGTAAATTAAAATTTTCAAATAGTCTGTATTTATATCCACCAATTAAGAAAAGTAGTACTAATTATATTAGTGATAAAACACTTTTTAATATAGTTAAAAAATATTTAAAATTAATATCTGATAATGAAAAATTAAGTCCACATTCAATTAGACATTCTTTCGCTACTCATTTATTGGAGAATGGTGCTGATTTAATTTCAGTTAAAGATATGTTAGGACATGAAGATTTAATTTCAACACAAATTTATACTCATGTTGGAATTGATAAATTAAAAAAAGTTTATAAAAAGTCACATCCAGATGGTTAGGAGAAATTATGAATGATGCATTAATTGAAAAAATTAGTAAAGTTTTAACAAACCCACCTATTCAGGTTATTTATGAGCATATTCTTAAATTGGGGGAAGGTCAAATAGGTAAATCTGGAGCTATGATGATTGATACAGGTGAATTTACAGGAAGGTCGCCAGATGATAAATATTTTGTAGAGGAAGAATATTCAAAAAATAATTTATGGTGGGGGCCAGTAAATAAAAAAATAGATACTAAAACTTTTAATAAGCTTTATAATAAAATATTAAATTATTATAAAGATGATAAAAAGGATGTATATGTATTTGAAGGTTATGCTGGTTCAGATGATATGTATAAATTACCAATTCGAGTTATAGCTAAAAAGGCTTGGCAATATTTATTTTGTAGGAATATGTTTATAAATCTAGATAATAATTCTAAGAAATTTAAACCAGAATTTACCATTATTAATGCTTCAGATATTATTAACGATGATTTCATGGAAGATGGCATGAACTCTGAGGTCTTTATTATTTTTAATTTAAAAGAGAGAATTGCAATTATTGGTGGAACTGAATATGGAGGAGAAATGAAAAAAGGTATTTTTTCAGTACTCCATTATCTTTTACCATTACAAGGTGTACTATCAATGCATTGTTCAGCAAATGTTGATAAAAATTTTAATAATACTGCATTGTTTTTTGGCTTAAGTGGTACAGGTAAAACAACATTGTCAACTGATCCTTATAGGCCCCTAATAGGTGATGATGAGCACGGTTGGTCAAAAAGTGGTATTTTTAATTTTGAAGGAGGCTGTTATGCTAAAACAATTAAACTGGATAAAAAAGCTGAACCTGATATTTATGATGCAATAAAGTTTGGTGCTTTATTGGAAAATGTTGTTTATGATTCTAGTAGTAGAATAATTGATTTTAATGATAATTCAAAAACTGAAAATACTAGAGTTTCATATCCTTTAAATCATATTCAAAATTCATTAAAATCATTTAATAAAGATAGTAAAGCAGGTCATCCTAATAAAATTATTTTTTTAACCTGTGATGCCTATGGAGTATTACCACCAATATCAAAATTAGAAAAAAATCAAGCTATGTATCATTTTATTAGTGGATATACTGCAAAAGTTGCAGGTACAGAGAGAGGTGTTTCAGAACCAATCGCAACATTTTCTCCATGTTATGGAGGTCCTTTTTTAACCTTACATCCTCTTGTTTATGCTGAATTGTTAAATAAAAAAATAAAAAAACATAATGTTGAAGTTTTTCTTGTAAATACTGGTTGGATTGGTGGAAACCCATCATCAGGTGCAAAAAGAATTTCTATTAAAAACACAAGATTAATGATTAATGCCATATTAGGCGGTTTATTAGATAATACATATTATACAAAAGAGAAATTTTTCGGATTATCAATCCCTGATTATGTAAAAGGTGTTAATAAGAAAATATTAAATCCTGTTAATGCTTGGAAAGATAAAGACTCATATAGCAAGGAAGCAATAAGCTTATCTTCTCAATTTAAAGAAAATTTTAAAATATATGGTAAGAAGGTAGAATATTTAATAAATTCTGGGCCATTAGTTTAAAAGGAAACTTATTTTATGTTAAAGAAATACTTATTTACATCAGAATCAGTTACTGAAGGACATCCTGATAAAGTTTGTGACTTAGTTTCTGATTCTATATTAGATGCTATTTTATCAAAAGATAAAAATGCTAGAGTTGCTTGTGAAACAATGGTTACTATGGGCAAAGTTATTGTTTCTGGAGAGATAACTACTTCTAATCATATTAATTATAAAGAAATTGCTATTAATACTATTGAATCGATTGGGTATAGTAAATTTGATCTTAATAAAGATAGTGGTACTTATGATGTTAGTATTATTATTAAAGAACAAAGTCCTCATATTGCTCAAGGAGTAAATGAAAATGAAGATAAAGATCAGGGTGCAGGTGATCAAGGATTGATGTTTGGATATGCTTGCAATGAAACCACGGAGTTAATGCCTTTACCTATTATGATTTCACATTCATTAACAAAAAAATTAACTGAAGTTAGAAAAAATGGAAAATTAGATTGGTTAAAACCTGATGGAAAAAGTCAAGTTACTGTTGAATATAGTTCAAATAATCTTCCTAATAAAGTTAAAAAAGTTGTTATTGCAACTCAACATAAAAATATGTTAGAAAAATTTGAAAATATAAATGAAGAACATCAATTTATTGAAAAAAATATTATTGAAAATGTTATTTTACCTGTTCTTAGCGATTATAATATTAGTTATGATAATGAATTTATTGTAAATGGTACTGGAAGGTTTGTTGAGGGAGGACCAATAGCAGATGTAGGGTTAACTGGAAGAAAAATTATAGTTGACACATATGGAGGATATTCTAGGCACGGTGGCGGAGCTTTTTCAGGTAAAGATCCCTCAAAAGTTGATAGATCGGCAGCCTATATGGCACGATATATTGCTAAAAATATAGTTGCTTCAAAAATAGCAGAAAGATGTGAAGTTCAATTATCTTATTGTATAGGAGTAGCAAATCCAACATCTATTAATGTTGATACTTTTAATACAAGTAATTATTCTAACGAAGGTATTGAGTTGATGATAAAAGAAATATTTGATTTAAAACCTAGCCAGATTATTTCAAAACTTGGTTTGAAAAAATCAATATATAAAAGATTTGCTTCTTATGGTCATTTTGGAAGAGAAAATAATTGTTCATGGGAAAAAACTAATATGATAAATGAAATAAAGGAGTTTATGAAAAGTCATGATTGATTCTAAAAAAACATTAAATAAAGATTTTAAAGTAGCAGATATTGAATTAGCAGATTTTGGAAGAAAAGAAATTTTATTAGCTGAAAAGGAAATGCCAGGATTAATTTCTTTGCGTTTAAAATATAAAGATAAAAAACCTCTCAAAGGAGCAAGGATTGCTGGTTGTATACATATGACAATTCAAACAGCAGTATTAGTTGAAACGTTAATTGATTTAGGCGCAGAAGTTAGGTGGTCTTCTTGCAATATATACTCAACACAAGACCACGCAGCTGCAGCTATTGCTAAAGAGGGAGTTTCAGTTTTTGCATGGAAAAATGAATCAGAGGATGACTATTGGTGGTGTATTAAACAAACGTTAAAATTTTCTGATGGTAAAGGACCAAATTTGTTATTAGATGATGGAGGAGATTTGACTGGATATATATTAGATAATGATGTTGAATTTTTATCTAATATAAGAGGAGTCTCTGAAGAAACAACAACAGGTGTATTGAGATTGTATGAATTGTTTAAAGAAAAAAAATTGCCTTTTCCTGCAATAAATGTTAATGATTCAGTAACAAAATCAAAATTTGATAATAAATATGGTTGTAGAGAATCATTGGCAGATGGATTAAAAAGAGCAACAGATATTATGCTTGCAGGCAAGAAAATTGTTGTTTGTGGTTATGGGGATGTTGGTAAAGGCTGTGCACAGTCAATGCAAGGTTATGGAGCAGTAGTTTATATAACAGAAGTTGATCCTATTTGTGCACTGCAAGCTGCAATGGAAGGTTTTACAGTAACTACTATGGATGATGCTGCAAAATTTGGTGATATTTTTATTACTTCAACTGGTAATTGTGATGTCATAACTGGTAAACACATGGAAAAAATGAAAAACAATGCTATTGTTTGTAATATCGGTCATTTTGATGATGAAATTGAAGTTTCATATTTAGAGAATAATAATTCAATTAAAGAGTTTAATATAAAACCACAAGTTGATAGATTTGAATTCAAAGATGGGCATTCAATTATTTTATTGTCAAGAGGAAGACTTGTTAATTTAGGTAATGCTACAGGTCATTCATCTTTTGTGATGTCAACATCTTTTACTAATCAAGTTTTAGCTCAATTAGCACTTTGGAATAAGGAATTTAATTTAGGTGTTCACGTTTTACCTAAACATTTAGATGAAGAGGTTGCATCTTTACATTTAAATCATTTAGATGCAAAATTAACTGTACTTACAGAAAAACAGGCAAAATATATTGGTGTAAATAAAAGGGGTCCTTTTAAAAATAAGGATTATAGATATTAGTTATTCTGAATAGTAATTTACTGTAGGCTGAAAAAAAGGATTATCAGAATCATCTTCAAATTCAATATTAGTAAATGTGCTAGGTTCTGTATCTAAAGTTAGATTTGTTAAGATTCCACATCCAGCAGGGATAGTAGAACCTGAAAAAGAAAAACCTATAACTGTATTATTCCCCGTCTGTAAAAAAAATCCAGCTGAAGCAGCATCACCACCTGTGGCAGCAGTAGCATTTGCCCCTTGAACATACCATTGAAATCCTGAAATATTAAAATCTATATTGTAATATACATTGCCAGTTAAACAATAAATATAGTTTACAGGTAAATTGCATCCATCGAATTCGCTAGAACAGGTACTATTATCTCCTCCACAAACTCCACATTTGTCATATCCATTTTCATCTAGATTATTTCCAGAAGCGATGCATGCTCCATCACAATCAAAATTATCTTCAGCTCCATTTCCACCACAAACTCCACATTCATCTATGATTGCAGAACCTCCACATTCGTTATTGCAGTCTAAGCTTGCAGTTCCACCGCATTCATTATTGCAGTCTAATTCATTACCATTACAATCACATTTACCAAATTCTAATCCTGAACAGCCACAAAAATAAACTTCTCCAGGTCCATTGCAAACATCGCATTCATCTATAATTGCACTACCATTACAAATCCCTAAGCAATCTATACCATCACTAATATAATTTCCATTTTCATCTTGATTGATACATTCATCTTCACAATTTAATTTTCCATTGCCTCCGCAAATTCCACATTCGTCATACAATGTATTCCCTCCCCAAATATTATTGCAATCAAGAATGCAGTTATTTGTTGGATCATTATCACAAATACCACAATTATCTTCAATAGACAGGCCATTTATTTCTCCTGCACAATCAGTATATATTGTTGGGTTATTTTCGCAGCTAATAATTAAAAAAATTGTTAGTATAAAAAAATAATTTATAATTTTCATATTAATGTATGCTTATGTTCTTGTTTTTAAAAGCATGAACGTTCCAAAGATAATAAATAATATATTTACAAACCAAACTGATAAAAAAGGTGATAAAACAGCATTATACCCCAAACTTTGACCTAGTTTAATAAATAAATAATACAGGAATATGACTACTATGCTTAAACCAATACCTGTAGTATAATTACTTCTAGGGCTAGTTATTGACAAAGCAATCCCAAATAATATCATAATTAATGAGCTACAGCAAAAGGCTGTTTTGAAATATTTATTAACGGACCATCTTGTATAACTTAATCCTTTATTTTTTAATTTGCTTATAAAAGAAGATAATTCCCAGTAATTCATTTCTTCTGGATTTATGTTGTCTTTTTTTATGATTGATGGATTTAAATCTTTAATATTAATTAATGAATCTGGTTTATTTGTAAAGGATACATTTCCATTCTTCCATTTCCTTATATTTATTTTTTTTAATTCCCAGCTTTCAAATTCTTTATTCCAAATCATTTTATCAGCATCAATTCTTGAAACTAAATCAGCTCCATTATAAGATTGAATTGATATATTTCTACCAATATCATTATTGTAGTTGTAGTTTTTAATTGCCAAAAAAGCATCATCTAAATGATAATATATGTCATTTTTTTTAGTTGTGAATGTTTTTTTATTGTTAAGTTTTTGTTCGATTGGTATTTTTTTATTGAAAGTATTCATAACCACAATATTTTCAAAATAAAATGATATAAAACAAAAAATTACTCCAATTATTATTAATGATGAGCTTATTCTATAAATACTAATTCCAGATGCTTTTAAAGCTGTAATTTCATTGTTTTTTTGAAGTGTTACAAAAGTAATAATTGTTGCTATTAATAAAGTCATTGGTAAAGCAATGCTTACGTACCATGGAATTGATAGCAAGTAGTAGTCAAACATTTCTTTATTAGAAAGTCCTCTTGAAATAAATTTATCAATATTATCAATAATATCAACTATAATAAAGATAATTGTAAATGATAGAATTATATATATGAAATTAATAAAAAATTTTTTTAGTATGTATTGATCGAGTATTTTTTTCATTATTTATTTTTTACTTATCGATAAAGTTAAAAAACTTCATTTGTAAATAAAATCTATTTATATTATAAGTATAAATTACTTTAAAACTATACGAGATATAGAAAGTAATTAACCTTAATTTCTATATTCTCCTTTGGTATTATAAATGAAAAAAAATCTATTATTAGATGCTGATAAAATAGAAAATATTATAAAAAGGTTATCTTGCGAGATAATTGAAAAAAATAATAATCTTAAAAATATATGTGTTATTGGTATTAAATCAAGAGGCGATATTATTGCAAATAGAATCGTTGAAAAAATTCTTGATATAAAAGGTGAAAAAATTAACTCGGGTTACATCGATGTAACTTTTTATAGAGATGATTTTTTAAGTAATTTAGGTTCTCATAAAATCGGGCCCTCTAAGGTTAATATTGATATGGGTAAATATCATATTATTCTAGTTGATGATGTTTTGTATACGGGTAGAACAATAAAAGCTGCTATGGATGAGATTTTTTCATATGGAAGGCCTCTTTCAATTCAATTAGTTGTTTTGATTGATAGAGGAAATCGACAACTTCCAATTAAAGCAAATTATATAGGTAAAAATATACCTTCTTCTAATGATGAACAAGTCCATGTTTATGTTGAAGGTTTTGACAAAAAAGATGAAGTTTTTTTAGTGGAAAAAAAGAATGAAATCTAAGCATTTAATTGGCTTGGAAAATCTTTCTAGTAACGATATAAATGAAATCATTGATACAGGTTTTTTATTTAGAGAGGTTTTAGATAGGCCAATAAAGAGAGTTCCCTCTTTAACAGGTAAGAATATAGTGAATTTATTTTTTGAAAATTCTACTAGAACAAAAATTTCATTTGAGTTAGCTGAGAAAAGATTATCTGCTGATATTATAAATTTTGCATCTAGTTCTTCAAGTGTCAAAAAGGGGGAAAGTTTAAAAGATACAATTCAAAACATCCATGCAATGAAAATTGATTGTGTTGTTATGAGACACCCTGTACCAGGATCATGTATTCAATTAACAAATTACGTTGATTCAGTTATTGTTAATGCAGGAGATGGAACTCATGAACATCCTACTCAGGCTCTTTTAGATATGATGTCAATAAAAGAGCATTTTGGTAAAATCAAGAATTTGAAAATTGGTATTGTAGGTGATATACTGCACAGTAGGGTAGCTTTATCTAATATATTTGGGCTTGTGAAATTAGGTGCAAAAATAAAAGTATGTGGACCTCCTCATTTGATTCAGAAAGATATTGAAGATTTAAATGTTAAAGTAGAATATGATATTGATAATTTGATTGAGTGGGCTGATGTTGTCAATGTTCTTAGAATTCAAAGAGAACGAATGGGTGTTGGGATTATTCCTTCAATTAGAGAATATAGGAGACTCTTTGGTATAACATCAGATAGAATTAAAAATCATAAAAAAGAAATTGTTATTATGCATCCAGGTCCAATTAATAGAGGAGTTGAGATAGATAGTAGTGTGGCAGATAGTGAACAAGCTATTATTTTAAACCAAGTTTTAAATGGAGTTGCAGTAAGAATGAGTGTTTTATATTTATTATTAGGAAATAATGACCTTAAATCATAACATAAAAAAAATAAAAGGTTATATATTAATAAAAAATGGAAAAATTTATGATCCATTTATAAAATTAAATAAAACGGCAGATATTCTTATTAAAAATAATAAGATAATTGAAATTAATAAAAAAATAAAGTCTAGTTCTAGTTATATTGTAATAGATGCTTCAAATAAAATAGTGACAAATGGTTTCATAGATTTACATGCACACTTTAGAGAACCAGGTTATGAATATAAAGAAAATTTAAACACAGGATCTAAATCAGCCTTTTATGGAGGTTATACAAGAGTTTGTTGTATGCCAAATACAAATCCTGTAATAGACTCTCCTGAATTAATAAATTTTATAAATAGAAAATCAGAAGAATTGCCTATTTATGTTTATCCAATTGGATCAATTACTAAGAATCAAGATGGAAAAGAAATGTCAGAAATTGGGGAAATGGTAAATGCAGGTGCTATTGCTATATCAGATGATGGTATCCCTGTTAAAAATTCTCAGATTTTAAGAATGGCTCTTGAATATTCTAAATTATTTAATATTCCTGTTATTAATCATGCTGAAGATAACTTTTTGGTTAATGGAGGAATAATGAATGAAGGTAAAAGCTCATTGAAACTCGGTTTGCCAGGAAATCCATATATATCAGAATCAACAATGGTCTTTCGTGATTTATCTATTGCTGAATATGTAGCAGGCAAAATACATGTTCCACATATATCAACAGCAAATTCTATAGAAGTTGTAAAATTATTTAAAGAAAAAGGGGTTGACATAACTTGTGAAATTACTCCTCATCATCTCTGTTTAAATGATGAAATTTTATTAGACTATAATACAAATTCTAAAGTTGCTCCTCCAATTAGATCTATAAAAGATCAGGAAATTTTATTAAATGCAGTAAAGTCTGGATTGATAGATTGTATTGCAACAGATCACGCTCCACATTCAATTGAGGATAAAGAAACAGATATATGTAGTGCTGCATGTGGTATGATAGGTTTTGAAACAGCATTTGCTCTTGTATATTCAACTTTATCAAAAGAAAGCATGTCATTTACTTCAATTATAAATTTATTTTCATTTAATCCTAGTAAGATTATTGGTATAAAACCAAATCCTATTAAAGTAGGAAATGAGCCTGAGATTAATATTATTGATTTAAACAAAAATTGGATTTTTTCTGAAAAACATATTCAATCTAAATCAAAAAATACCCCATTATTAGGTAAAACACTTACTAGTAAAATTGAGTATACTATCAATAAAGGATTTATTTCAAATCACCTAGATTAAAATAATATTTTTTTTATTATTTAAATTACTTGACTTATTAACTAATCTCCATATAAATTTATCGGCTGTATATAAAGGTAAAAAATATTATTATGAAAACTGAATCTATAAAGAAAAAAGATATATGTAGGGATTGGTACTTGGTTGATGCTAAAGATAAAACTTTAGGAAGATTATCTTCTAAAGTTGCAACAATACTAAGGGGGAAAAATAAAGTTAATTATACTCCCAATATTGATGTGAGTGATTTTGTAGTTATTATTAATGCAGATAAAATTAAAGTAACTGGTAATAAAGAAGAGAAAAAAGCTTATTGGAGACATAGTGGATTTCCTGGTGGAACAAAAACTAAACTTTATAAAACTTTAGATTCAACATTTGTGATTACTAAAGCAATAAAAGGTATGTTACCTCATAATAGATTAGGAAGAAAATTGATTAATCATTTAAAAGTATATAATGGAGATTCTCATCCTCATCAATCTCAAAATCCTAAATTAATGGAGATATAAATTGAAAAATGATAAAATAAATGTTGGTAGAAGAAAATCTTCTATTGCACGAATAAATTTAAAAAAAGGTAATGGTAAAATTATTATAAATAATAGTCCAGCAAAGGATTATTTTAAAAGAGACTCTTTGGTAATGATGCTTAGTCAACCTCTTGAAATTGTTGATTTTACTGGTAAATTTGATTTTATTGTTAATGTTAGAGGTGGTGGTCTATCAGGTCAAGCTGGTGCAGTGAGATTAGGATTGTCAAAAAAATTAGAACAGATTGACCCATCTTGTAGATCAGTATTGAAAAAAGCAGGTATGTTAACTAGAGATGCTCGTGTTGTTGAAAGGAAAAAGCCTGGTCAGCCTGGAGCAAGAAAAAAATTCCAATTCTCAAAAAGATAAAAATAGGAGTATTAATATATTGAATGCAGAAAATTTAATTAAATCAGGTGCACATTTTGGTCATCCTGTAAGTAAGTGGAATCCTAAGTTTAAAAAGTTTATTTTATCGATAAAGAATGGTGTTCATATAATAAATATGGATATGACAATTGAATATTTAGATAAAGCTTTAGGCCAATTAAATAAAATAGTAGAGAGTGGAGGAAATATTCTATTTGTTGGTACTAAATCTCAAGCTAAAGATGCTATACAATCTTCAGCAGATCATTGTAGTATGTTCTATATTACTGAGAGGTGGCTAGGCGGAACACTGACAAATTATTCAACTATCAAGAAAAGTATTAGAAGATTAAAACTTTTAGAAAAGGATTCCTCATCAATATATAAAAATTTGACTAAAAAAGAAAGAGGCATGCTTGATAGAGAAAAATTAAAATTAGCTGATTTGCATAGAGGAATTAAAGATATGAGGCATTTGCCTTCAGCTGTATTCGTAGTGGATGCAAAACATGAAAAAATAGCAATTTCAGAATCTAAATGTTTAGGTATTCCAACATTTGGAATTGTTGATACGAATACTGATCCCAATGTAATTGATTTTCCAATTCCTGCTAATGATGATTCAATTAAAACAATTAAATTAATTTTAGATTACATTGCTGATTCAATATATAATTTATCTAATGTAAGTAAAGAAGATAAAAATAATACAATATCAGATGTTAATGAAGATTCTTCTGGTGAAGTTGAAAGTAATGAAACAAAAGAGAATGCTACTGAAAAAAGTGGTGATTCAAAATAATTTTAGGGGTTAATTAAATGGAAATAACAGCTGTTTTAGTAAAAGAATTAAGAGATCGTTCTGGAGTTGGAATGATGGAGTGTAAAAAAGCTCTAGTTGAAACTGGAGGTAATATCGATAAAGCTTTTGATTATTTAAGAAAAGCAGGTGCTGCAAAAGCTTTAAAGAAAGAAGGAAGAGAAGCAAAGGAAGGTGTTGTTATCTCTTATATTCATCCAGGTGCAAAGTTAGGTGTTTTATTAGAACTTAATTGTGAAACTGATTTTGTTGCTAAAACAGAAGATTTCACAAATTTAGGAAATGATATTGCTATGCATATTGCAGCAACAGATCCTTTAGCAGTATCATCTGAAGATATCTCTGATGAAGTAATTGAAAAAGAAAAAGAAATTTATTCTGATCAAGCAAAGAAAACAAATAAACCAGCTGAAATAATTGAGAAAATGGTCGAAGGTAGATTAAAAAAGTTTTTTAAAGAAAATGTTTTGATTGAGCAAGATTTTGTAAAAGATCCAAATAAAACAATTAAAGATATTATAACAGATACTGTTGGTAAATTAGGTGAAAATATAGTTGTTTCAAGATTTGGAAGATTTCAACTTGGAGAAAAGAATTAAATCTTTTTTTTAATATTTATATGCCATATAAAAGAATTTTATTAAAATTAAGTGGTGAGGTTTTAGCAGGTTCTAGAAAGTATGGTATTGATCCTCTCGTAGCTTGTAAAATAGCTAAAATAATCAAAAAAGTAAAAGATGAAAATATTGAACTTTCAATAGTTATTGGTGGTGGAAATATATTTAGAGGCATTTCCGTTTCAGCTAAAGGAATGGATAGAGTTGCTGCAGATTATTTGGGTATGTTGGCTACTGTAATGAATTCTGTCGCATTACAATCAGAATTAGAAAAATTAGATTGTGATACAAGAGTAATGTCAGCTTTAAGTATCACTCAACTTGCTGAGCCATATATTAGACGTAAAGCTACAAGACATTTAGAAAAAGGAAGAATTGTTATTTTTGCAGGTGG
>CAYVBB010000014.1:0-15325 GCA_964448515.1 uncultured bacterium
AAAAAAACAGCTTCAAAAAAAACAGCTGCAAAAAAAACAGCTACTAAAAAAACAGCCGCTAAAAAATAAAACCAAGAACATGTCGTTTTTTAATGTTGTTAAAACTTGTAAACACACATCCTCTAGATTAGGACACCTCCAAACCGCTCATGGTCAAATTATTACACCAGCATTTATGCCCATTGCTACTTATGGAGCAATTAAAACATTATCAACCCGTGAAATAAAACAAATCAATTATAATTTAATTTTAAGCAATACATATCATTTATATTTACGACCAGGCTTGCAAGTTTTAGATAAGTTTAAAGGGTTACATCATTTTATGAATTGGGATGGTGCAATTTTAACTGATTCGGGTGGATTCCAAATTTATAGTTTATCAAACTTAAGAAAAATTGACAATGATGGCGTTGAATTTAAGTCCCACTTAGATGGCAGTTCTCATTATTTTACTCCTGAAAAAATTATAGATATTCAAAGAACAATTGGATCGGATATTATGATGGTTTTAGATATTTGTCCTGATTCTAACGCAAAAAAAACTGAGCACGAAAGGGCTGTTAAACTAACAACGCAATGGGCAAAGCGCTGCTTAAATCATTTTGATAAAAAGGGCTCAAAATATGGTTTTAAACAGGTTGTCTCACCTATTATACAGGGTGGCACCAATGAACAGCTAAGAAAAATGTCAGCAGAAGATTTATTAGAGCTGGATGCTAAAATGTATGCTATTGGAGGCCTTGCTGTTGGAGAACCAAAAGAAAAAATGCTTAACACCGTTGAATTTTTAGATGGAATTATACCAAAAAACAAACCGCGGTATCTTATGGGCGTTGGAACTCCAGAAGACTTGGTCAACTGTATTTCTAATGGTGTTGATATGTTTGATTGTGTAATTCCCACAAGAAACGGAAGAAACGGACAGCTGTTTACACGGTTTGGTAAAATTAATATTAAAAATGCAAAATATAAAAATGATTTAAGCCCTATTGATAAAACAAACCAGTGTGATGTTTCTCAAAAATATTCTAGGGCCTATTTACACCACCTTTTTAATACAAAGGAAATTTTAGGCTGTCGAATTGCTACACAACACAATCTCTTTTTTTATAAAAACTTAATTAAAGAGGTGCATGCGGCGATTAATAAAGACAATTATTTAAGCTGGTCAAAAAAATTTATTGAAGATTATAATAGAATATAAATGTTTAATTTATAGATTATAACAATTAAATTAATTTATGTCAGAAAAAAATAAAAACTTTAAAACCACTTCAAATATTGAATTAAAATCATATTATGGAAAAAACAATCCCGGCGAATTCCCTTATACTTCTGGAATATACCCTGAAATGTATCGCGCTAAGCTTTGGACAATGAGACAATATGCCGGGTTTTCATCAGCAAAAAAAAGCAACGAAAGATATAAGTATTTATTAAGCCAGGGTGTTTCTGGACTATCGGTTGCTTTTGATCTCCCAACTCAAACAGGCTATGACTCTGATCATAATTTATCTGAAGGAGAGGTTGGCAAAGTTGGGGTTCCAGTTTCTACAATTGATGATATGCGTATTTTATTAAAAGATATTCCCTTAGACAAAGTTTCTATTTCAATGACAATTAATTCTACCGCCATAGTTTTACTTTCGTTTTTAATTGTTTTAGCTGAAGAAAATAATATTTCAACAAACAAGCTAACAGGAACCATACAAAATGATATTCTAAAAGAATATATCGCAAGAGGAACTTATATTTTTCCACCTAAGGAAAGCATGAAGCTGGTCACCGATATCTTTGAGTATTGTAATTTAAACATGAAAAAATGGAATGCTATTTCCATATCAGGCTATCATATTAGAGAGGCTGGTTCAAATGCAATACAAGAGCTTGCTTTTACGTTCTCTAATGCAATTGAATATACTCAGGCTGCCCTAAAACGCGGTCTTGATATCAATCTTTTTACAAGTCAAATGAGTTTTTTCTTTAATAGCCATAACAACTTTTTTGAAGAAATTGCAAAATTTAGAGCAGCAAGAAAAATATGGGCAAACATAATGAAAAACAGATTTGGTGTAACAAATAAAAAAGGCCTCATGTGCCGGTTTCATACCCAAACAGCGGGATCAACTCTTCAAGCCCAACAAATTGATAACAATGTTGTCAGGACGACAATGCAGGCTGCTGCTGCAATTTTGGGGGGAACACAGTCTTTGCATACAAACTCAAAAGACGAAGCTCTTTCTTTGCCTACTGAAGACTCTGCTCGGCTTGCTTTAAGAACCCAACAAATACTTGCCTATGAATCAGGACTGCCAAGCGTTGTAGACCCACTGGCAGGCTCATACTTTATAGAAAGCCTAACCAATGAAATTGAAAGAAAAGCTTCAAAATTAATTGATAAAATTGATGCTCAAGGTGGGGCTATTGCATCAATTGAAAGCTCCTTTCAGCAAAACGAAATTGCAAACTCTTCTTTTGATTATCAAAGCGAGGTTGAATCAAAACAGCAAATAGTTGTTGGTGTGAATAAATATCAAGACTCTAAAGACGAAAAAAACTCCGACTCTTTTTCAGTTGATGGTATTGCGGTTGATGATCAACTTGAAAGATTAAAGAAGTTTAAAACAAAAAGGTCTTTAGATTGTGTTGAGTCCTCTTTAAATAAGCTTTCAGATTTTTTAGATTCTAACAAGAATCTGGTTCCTCAAATTATTGAATGTGTTAAAAACAAGTGTACTCTTGGTGAAATATGCGATGTAATAAAAAATAAATATGGAACTTATTAAAATGTTTGATGTGGATTTATTAAAATCACACTTAAAACATCAAGGTTTTTTAAATTGTATTGTTTATCTTCGCTCTACACGATCAACCAACGAGGCTTTGTGGCGCCTCTATCATAAATCACCTAAAAAATATTTTGTTATTACGGATAATCAGACTTTTGGTAGAGGGCGGGGCCTAAATTCATGGGTTGCTTCTCCCAATCAAGACATTACCTGTTCCTTTATATTAAACCAGGTGTTTACTTTAGAAAAATTTAATTTTCATTCATTAATTATTCCAATATCTATTGTTAGAGGAATTCAAAAGCATCTTTCTTTAAATTTAAAAATCAAATGGCCTAATGATATTATGTATAACAACCATAAGGTTGGTGGAATATTAATTGAAACAAAAAAACACTCTAAACAACGCGTTTTAAATGTTGGTATTGGAATAAATGTTAATGAATCTAAAAAAGACCTTTGTGATTCTATAAAAGATCAAGCTCTCTCGTTAAAAATGATTTATGGAAAAGAAATACAGCGAGAAGTTTTGCTTGCAAACATACTGAACGAGCTCTATGGCCTCATTAAAAAAAACAGCTTTTCACGTATTATATTAGAGTGGGAAAAAAACTGCAATCACATAAATAATGAAGTGCTTTTTAAGTATAATAAAAAGAATGTAAGGGGCTTGTTTGAAAGTATTAACAGTCAGGGTCAAGCGGTTATAAGGTTAAAAAACAAGTCTATTAATTACGATGGGGCAATTAAAACCCTATGAAGCTAGCAATTGATATTGGAAATACGTTTATTAAGTGTGCCGTTTTTAATCAAAAAAAAATAATTGGAAGAGCCTCTATTCAGTCTCCTGAGGAACTCTTAAAAATTATAAAAAAATACTCTCTAACTCAAGTAATTATTAGCTCTGTTGTCCCTAATAAAAACAAAATATTTATCAATTATTTAACAAAACATGTGAACGCTCCGATTGAAATTATTAATTATAAAAAAACTAACTTAAAGCTTCGAGTAGAAAATCCAAAATCTGTTGGGAGCGACAGAATCTGTAATATTTTTGGGGCCATTAAACTATACTCTTCTCCTTTAATTGTTGTTGATTTTGGAACAGCCACAACGTATGATGTTGTTAATTCTAAAAATGAATTTATTGGAGGTCTTATTGCACCGGGCGTTGAAACATCTACTAAAAACTTAATTACTAGGGCTGCTTTATTAAAAAAAATCAAGTTTCAATTTCCATCTAAGGTTGTTGGGAACAATACCGAAAAAAACATACAGTCAGGAATTATGTTTGGGGCTGTTGCTCAGGTTGAGGGGCTTATAAAAAAAATAACAACAGAAAGAAAAACACCGCATACTATTATTTTGGCCGGCGGTTTTTCTAAGCTGCTTTCACCCTATTTAAATATTGAACATATTCTTGATGTAGATTTAACTTTAAAGGGTATGTTTTATATTAATGAAAACCTTAATTAATAGCTCTTATTTTGGTGTTGTTGCGGCCTTGTTGGCTGCGCTTTGTTGGAGTGTTGCCGTTATAATTTTTAAATCAGCTAGTCGTTTTTTGTCTCCACTCTTAATAGTTCTTTTAAAAAACACTATTGCCTCTTTCTGTTTTATAGTTCTCTTTTTTGTTTTTGAAATTCCTTTTTGGCTTCCTGGTCTTGAGACTTTAGATTATTATAAAATTATCATTAGCGGAGTTTTGGGAATGGGCCTTGCTGACCTTTTGTTTATAAAAGCATTAAGTCAAATTGGAGCAAATAGAGTGGCTATTGTAAACTGTTTTGAACCTGGGGTTGTTTATCTTTTTTCAATTTTAATGCTGGGCTCTTTTTTAACTCCAAAACAGCTCTTTGGATTTTTAGTTGTTGTTGCAGCCCTACTAATAATATCATACGAAAAAGATGATTTGGAGATTGCCTCTTTAATAAAGCGCAAGGGCATGTTAACTCAAATATTGGCTGTTATTGTAAGCAGTTTTGGCATTGTATTAATAAAACCTGTTTTATCAAAACTAAATGCTTCAATTGCTTCTCAGCTTTGGGTTACTTTTTTTAGACTCTTTCCTGGGTTTATTTTTACGTGGATCCTTTTTGTGTTTAAAAAAAACAAAGCAGCGCTATTAATTCCCCTAAAAAAGAAATCAACTTGTTTAAAAATAATCGTTGGTTCTGGGCTGGGGACATTTTTAGCTCTAAGCTTTTGGATTGTAGGGTACACAAACATTCAAAAACCGCCCATTGCCAGCATTCTTGGCCAAACATCTGTTTTGTTTATTATCATTTTATCATACTTTTTCCTTAATGAAAAAATATCAAAAACTAAATTAGGGGCAATGGTCATTGCACTCTTTGGCGTTTTATGTATTGTTTTCAATTAGGAACTTTTTTAATTTATATCGTTTCAATACTTCTTATATAACCCAATCCAAGGAGGTGTATATTGGTTGATAATAAAAATTTCCAAAAACTAGACATTAAGTTTGACCCTAAAAAATTACGCCAGGCTACTAATGCTTTGTTCACAAAGGTGTCTTGGCGTCACCATGTTGTTAAGGGGTTGTGTTTAACACAAATTCCAGGAGACCCAAGCTCGGCATACGGAGAAAAGCTTCGTGGTGTTTTTTGGACAAAACCTGATTTTACGGGTCAAGAAGTGCAGCGCGAAGAATTTGTAGATGAATCACAATACACAGAATTTGTTGAAAAATATAAAGGAACCTTTTTTGAAGAAATTTATAACACTTTATCTAAAAAATATAAACTAGGAAGAGTTCGGCTTCTTCTGTTAGAGCCAAGAACCTCTCTAAGCTGGCATAGAGATCCCGAGCCTCGCCTGCACCTGCCTATTATTACTAACCAGGGGGCTCACCTTGTCATTGACGATTCTTTAATGCACTTGCCAGCAGATGGACACGTTTGGTTTACTGATACTAGAAATTATCATACTGTTTTTAATGGGGGAGAAGAAAATCGAATTCACTTAGTTGCAACATACTTGGGTAAAAAATAATTATTTGTCTTCCGCCCACAAAAACCAAGCGGAAAGACCACGCTTTATTTGCTAATTTTCCATCCTAATAAAGCCATTGGAATGTAACCCAAAATAACATCTAACAATATAAACCAAGTTGGTGCCGGTAATATTATCACCATATATATTCCACCTGAAAGAAAATATAATCCAACAATTAGTGGCATTATTATGTTTGAATTTTTTGAAAGTTTAGAGACAACAAATGCGCCCGACAATGTCCCAATTGAATGCGCTAAAAATGGAAATATAAAATATTTAACATCCCAATTCATAGCATTCATAGGCTCAAAATTGTCTGGTAGAACAAAAATTATTCCTCCCAAAATAATTAACCCTATGTTAATAATCATTCCAATTATTATACCTAGAGTTACTATTCCAATATTTTTTAATGTTTGTCGCATTTAAAACCCTTTAACAATTATTTATACCAGAGCATTTTTTCTGGGTCGTTAAGAGTTGTTTTCATGGCTGACTGAATAAGCTCTGGGGGTGGAGAAAAAAGATGTTGATTAAATTGGTTTTCTGAGGTTGTTTTAACGCCCAACACCTTGTCATTAAAAACAGGAATATTTATTGCTGAAAATTTTATTTGTTTCACCGGCTCATCTGTTGTTTTTAAGTCAACCTCTGTCTTTTCTTCTTTTTTCGCTAAAATCTGCTCAACTACAACGGTTTCTTTGTTTATTATATTTATTTTTTTATGCTCCGTCTTAACAACCGGTGGCGCGCTTTCCCTTTTTTTATTTTGCTCTGTTTTTAGTTCTGCTTCCTTGTTTTTGTTTATTTGATCTAGGTTTTTTGTTCTTTTTGCTAGTTTTTTTGCTCTGCGCTCCAGCCTTCTTTGTTCTCTTTTGCTTGGTTTCTTAATTGATTTTTTTTGTTTTTCTTCCAGGGTTACAAAAACGGAGTCTGTTATATTTGTTATTGTTGTGTCATATTTTGTTATGTAGATTGTATCAATCTCATTTTCTAAATTACTCATCGTTAGTTTTTCATTTTTAGAAGCATAAACTATAGACTTGTCAATTTTTTGTAGTCTACTGACAACCTCTTCATTGTTAATATAAATAGTGTCGCTGGTTTCACATGGGCTTGTTAAAACTTTCAATATATATTCTTTTTCTATACTATTATTAAAGTTGTCT
Source organism: uncultured bacterium (assembly GCA_964448515.1). Taxonomy (GTDB): domain Bacteria; phylum Fidelibacterota; class Marinisomatia; order SCGC-AAA003-L08; family D37C17. Next base: position 6,980 of record CAYVBB010000014.1, read on the forward strand.
GACAATGAAAATAAAAGAGATTGTTCTCCAACTTCTTCATATGAGGGAAATATATTTAAGTTATAGTTTAAGGGATCAATTCTTGCTTCCTTTAATGTTGTTTTTTTAATTTTAATAAAAACATCTTTTTCTGGTTCCGCATTAAAAAACATATCGTTCGCTTTAAGCGTATAGCTATACTCATTGCCGGCATATGCTTCGGGTAAACCAATAAAACTAAATTCTGGGTTTTTATAAACTAAAATATTTATTGTTTGAATATCCTTGCTTAAATCAAAGCCATCAGAAACGCTTACTTCAACTTGGTGTTTTCCCAGGTCCTTTTCTTTTGGTGCCCAAAAAATTTCTCCTGTTTTTCCATTAAGGGTCATGGTGTCTAGGTCTGAATTAATACCATAAGTTAGTTGAGAAAGAGGGTTTGCGTCTTGCGCCTGCACAAAATGATGCAAGGTATCTCCTGGTTGTATTTTAAGCTCACTAATGCTTGTTATGGTTGGCTGATCATTCACAAAGAGTGTAAATTTTTGCTCAACTGTGCTCAGTCCATCAGTTATACTTATTTTAATTTGGTGCGGGCCAATATCCTGTGAACTTGGTGTCCATTTTAAATGTTTTTTTTCTAAAACCATATCGTCTGGTGCTGTTTCTAAATAATAAATATGGTCGTTATCCTCCTGTATATTAAAGGGGCTTTTGGTGTTTCGGTCCTTTACAACAACCTTATAGTTTAGCGTGTCTCCTAATTTTATATATTGAGGTGGTGAGCTTATTATTTTAGGAATATCGTTAACATATAACATGCCGTTAAATTTAGCGGTATCTATTTGGTCTGTTAAGAAAAGGGTATAAAAAATATAGTCTGGCTCATTTGCTTTCCACTCAATCGTGTTTCCTTTTTGTTTCATTCCCTTTGGTCCTTGAAAATTCCAATACAGACTTTGGCTTATGTTTTGATCAAAGCTTCTACATACAAAACTAAAATCTTCATTAAAATCAACATATTCTATTAAGTCTGGCCTATATGAAATAATAGGCTCTGCGTTTACAAATATGCTCATTTGATAGAGAGATGTTTTTTCTTTTTCCTGAATTTCAATTTGAACAAGGTGTTCTCCTGTTTCTGGACTGGTTGGTATCCAGTGTATTGTTCCCCCTTGAGATACCCGAAGGTTTTCTGGCCCTTTTAAAACTTCAATTTTTGTTCCTGGTATTATTGCTATTCGATGTACAAACTCTTTGTTTAGTGTTGCAATAAAGCTTTCTTTGTTTTCAACTATCGTTTTGGTGGTGTCTACTAAAACGCTTATAGATTCATAGCTTTGTGTTTTCCCATCGCTTACCACAAATTCAATATTGTTTTTTCCGTAGTCTGTTTTGTTTGGTGTCCAATAAAATTTTCTTTCTGATATAAATGCGTTTTGTAATGAGCTTGGCTTAAAATCTAGAGAAAGCCTTTGGTCTAAATTAATATCATTTATATAAATGGGCACAATAAGCTCTTGGTTCTCTTGAATGGTGTGGGTTTTTTCCTCAATTCTAATTTCTGGCGGTGAATTAACAAAAATCACATAATTGTGTTCGGTTTGTGTTTTTTCTAGGGTCTTTTTTAATTTAAACTTTCCGTTTTCTTTGGTTTTTGTAAAGCTGTTATTTTTATTATAGGACATCAAATAGCTCAAACTGTTGTATCCTGCGTCATTCTTTTCTGGTGTCCATAAAAAAGATAAAGAGGGAACGTCCAAAATCATTTTTGTGGGCTTAACCTTTTCTTCAAGGTCTAAAAATTCAAACTCTGTGTTAAAAACTATCTTAATGTTTGCAGGCTCTCCAACATTTACAAAAACAGTGTCTTGGTCTAGCTTAACGATTGTTGCTTCTTTTTCTTTGTCCACAAGAACCTCTGCAGATTTGGGGACCGCCTTGGGTAGTTTTTGCGTTTCTGGGTCTAGCTGTTTGGCTATAACATTTTCTATTTTAATTTCATTTTTTTCTTTTTTTTGTTCGTTAAAAAGTGAGCCTAAAAAAATTTCTGACTGTTTGTTATGACTTAAAATAAAGTCCAAATCATTTAACAAAAGAAACTCTATCTTATCATAGTCTGATTCTTTAAATTTATTTTTTATTAACCCCGCCTGAACCAGCGTTTGTTCATTGTTATTAATAAGAAGCTTTATAATGTTTCCTTTGTTGTTTATAATAAAAATTTCTTTGTTATTTATGCTTAAAAATTTCTTTGGACTCTCTAAATCAATATTAAATTTCTTTTCCCAGTCTTCAATAAAGACCTGGTTATTTTGCAATAAATCAACCCTAATTATTTTATTTTTGTTTTTATAAAAAGCAACGTCTTTTAAAAGCCCCTCCTGCTTCTTTGCCTCACTCTCAGCATTTTTGTGTTCTGGTGAAAGGTAAAACTTGGATTGGTTTTGTCTTCCGTTATTTAATATATATATATCTTTTAAATTGTCATTATTAAAGTCTGCAAGCTTCAAAACAAGCGGACCAACCGTGTTTTCTAAAAAATCTTCTGCAATAGTTTTTGATGAAATCTTTCCAATATAATCTAAAATAACAATTTTTCGATCGGGGCTCCCGATGCTAATAACAATCTCTTTGTCTTTATCGGGATATACGGTTGCCAAAAATGAACTCACTGCCTCTGAAGAACTTTTTTTGCTATTAATTAAATGGGGGGTGCCCAACATTATATAACTCCCATTTTCTTGTTCTGTCCAAATTAAAACCTGCGTTCCATAAGATGGGTTTGTAACCAACAAAATAACCTCTGGGGTTCCTTCTCCTGTAATATCTCCATAATGTCCTCCTGAAAAATAACTAGCACACCCCTCTTGCACACAAGCCTTTACATTAAATCTATTTTCCAAGGGCATTAAAACATTGTTTATGTTAATGTCATATAGTTTTGCCGTTTGATATAATGCGTCGCCCTCTAGGCCTATAAAAGAGGCTTTTGATTCTGAACTAACATTTTTTACCTGCATTAAAGGTTTTATTGTTTTTGGGGTCGAAATTGCTTGGCCGTTTAGGCCGCTTATTATAAAAATAATAAATATTAATTTTATGAAGTTCATTTATTAAATAAAATTATTATAAATTTAGGTGTATTTTGTGTCAATTAAAACAATAAATGCTTTTTATTTCTATGAAAATTAAGACAATATCAATTTTTTTAAACGATATAGCAATAGCTTGGGAAGACAAAACCCCTGGCTATATTCCGCTTAAAAAGCTTCGGTCGGCCTGTCCTTGTGCTTTTTGTTCCGGAGAAAAAGACGTCTTTGGCAATGTTTACAAAGGAAAACAAAGGCTTTCTGATGATTCTTTTAAATTGTTGCGCTATGAAAAAATAGGCCTGTATGGACTTCGGTTTTTTTGGGGAGACAATCACCATGACGGTATATACACTTACAATCTTTTAGTTTTTTTGGCCAATGAAAAAAAATAATTTTTCAATTATATGGGACTGGAATGGAACTATTGTGAATGATGCTCCTTTCTTTATTAAAATAATGAATTCTTTTTTAATTAAAAGGCAGCTTCCCCTAATTTCACTAGACGACTATAGGCGCAGCTTTGTTTTCCCTGTTAAAAACTACTACAAAAATCTTGGTTTTAATTTTTCAAAAGAGTCTTTTAACGATCTTAGCTTAGAGTTTATTGATAAATATAAAGAGGCCATGTTTTTTCCTCCTTTGGTTAAAAACATGCAAAGCCTTTTAGTTGAGCTCAATAAAAAAAAAATCAAACAGGTTGTTGTTTCTGTACAGGAAAACAGCCTTTTAAAAAAAGCAGTAACCCATTATGGTCTTGATCCTTTTTTTTATTATACACAGGGAACAAACAACTATCAGGCAACAAGCAAAATTAGCCTTGCAAAGGCTGTTTTTAAAAAACACTTGTCTCTTTCAAAAAAAACCATTTTAATAGGAGACACGGAGCACGATGCAGAGGTTGCTCGCGCGCTTAATATTGATTGCTGTCTTGTAAGCTATGGGCACTGCAATAAAGAGAAGCTTCAAAAAACATCTTTTCCTGTTGTTGATTCTGTTTTAGAGCTCCGCACTATGCTTTGTGATTATTAATTAAAATTCCTTTTATTTTTTTAAAGCCAAGGGCTTTGCATAAAATTGCAATATTAGACATGTATGTTGAGGGATATTCCTCTTTGTCTTTCATTTTAAAATATTTTTTCCCGAGGCTGGTTGTTGTAACCCCCTGGGATGATTTTAAATAAAGGCTAGTAATGTCAAAAAAAGGGTTTTTGCTTATCGCTTGTTTTCCCCTAATTGGGTTTTTTCCTGTTTTATTCACATGATTATTAACAACATACTCTTTGTTTTTTTTGTTTTTACAAAATGTTTTGTCTATAATCATTATTGTGTTTTTCTTGTTTTTTTTTAATAAAAAATGAATCATGTTCTTATCTACAGAGGTAAACACGTGTGTGTTTTTTGTTTCTTTTATGTCTCTAAAAAGATCCCGGTGTATTAATGTTATCATGTTATTCTCTTTTGCCAAACAAAGCGCTCCCTATTCTAATGTGTGTTGCTCCAGCCTCAACTGCCTCCAAATAATCGCCGCTCATACCAAGGGATGTTTTTGCGCAAGTTTTAATATGACTTTTTTGTATTTGTTTCTGCAGAAGAACCATTTCAACAAAGAGGCTCTTGTTTTCTTTTTTTGTCTTGCCCTGTGGTAAAATTGTCATTAAACCCTCTGTTTTAATGTTTTTGTATTCATTTGTTTTTTTGCATGCTTCTAAAAGAGAGGCTGGACTAAACCCCCTTTTTTTAATGTCGTTGCCAATGTTTATTTGAAAGAAAACTCTTTGTATTTTGTCTTTTTGTTTTGCTGCACCATTTATTTTTTTTAATATTTTTTGTGAATCGACGGTTTGAATTACATCGAAAAGACTAACGGCTTTTTTTACTTTGTTTGATTGCAAGTGTCCAATAAGGTGTAATTCTATTTTTTTTCTTATTTCTTTTTGTTTATAAAATTTTTTTTCTGCTTCTTGTACCTTGTTTTCACCTATTTTAAATAAATTATTTTTAACTGCCTCTTGTACCGCCTCAAGGTCTCTTGTTTTTGTTACAGCTATAATTTCTACTGGTTCTTTGTTGGGCGAGTTTTGTTTTATTGTTTGTTTAATTTTATGAAGCTCTTGTTTTTTAAACAGTCTTTGTTTTTTTGGCTTCATTTTTTTATTCTTCTGTATTGTTGTTTTCTTCCTCTGGGGTGTTTTTATTTTGTTCTTTTTCTGTGGACTCCTCCATGTTTTCAGGGCCCTCAGAATCATCTTCTTTTATAACCTTTGTGACAGACGCTATTTGAGAATCATCGTCTAATCTTAAAAGCTTAACTCCCTGAGTGTTTCTTCCTATAATATTTAGTCTGTCTATTGATTGTCTAATCATTATTCCGCCATCTGTTATAATCATAAGGTCGTCGTTTTCAACAACCTCTAATATTGAAATAAGCTTCCCTGTTTTGCTATTTGCTTTTAAGGTAAAAACCCCTTTTCCTCCTCTTTTTTGTTCTCTATATTGTTCTAATAGGCTTCTTTTTCCAAACCCTTTACTAGAAACAACAAGAACCTGCCCTTCTCTTTTAACAACAAGCATTCCTATAACATGGTCGTCTTTAAAAGACATTCTTATTCCCGTAACCCCTTTGGTTTTTCTTCCTGTTGATCTTATTTGTTTTTCGTTAAACCTTATTGATTTTCCGTTATTGGTTGCAAGCAAAATGTCTTGATCTCCTAAGCTTAATTTTGCTTGAATAAGCTCGTCTCCCTCATTAACATCAACAGCATAAATGCCCCCTTTTCGTGGTTTACTATATAGCATTAATTTACTTCTTTTTATTAAACCCTTTTTTGTACACATTATTAGTTGTTGTTCTTCAGAAAACTCTTTTACAGACACAAAAGCCTTTACTTTGTCTTCTGATCCACATCCAATAAGGTTTATAATCGCCCTTCCCTGTGATGTTCTAGAGGCTTGAGGTATTTGATGAACTTTTAGCCAATAACACTTGCCTGTGTTTGTAAAAAACAACATTGTGTTGTGTGTTGAGGCAACAAAAAGATGTTCAACAAAATCATCTTGTTTTGTCTTTGCCCCTTTCATTCCTTTTCCCCCTCTGTTTTGGGTTTTCCAGGTAGAGACTGGCAATCTTTTTATATATCCGTTGTGGCTTATGGTAACCACCATGTCTTCATCAGCAATCATATCTTCAACAGACAGGTCTCCACTTATTGGGATTATTTCCGTTTTTCTTTCGTCTCCATATTTTTCAGAAACACCTTCTAGTTCTTTTTTAATAATAGAGCTTTGTTCTTCTCTGCTTTCTAAAACTTTTTTATAATATATAATTTGGGTGTTAAGCTCTCCAAGCTCTTCTAGTAGCTTGCCTGTTTCTAAAGAGGTTAGCTTTTGAAGGCGCATATCTAAGATGGCTTTTGATTGTGGAATAGAAAACTTAAAATTGTTTATTAGTTTTTCTTTTGCTTCTTCTGGGTTTTTTGATTTTTTAATTAAATCTATAATTTCGTCAATTGATTCAAGGGCTTTTTTTAATCCCTCTAAAATATGTGCACGTGCCTCTGCTTCTTTTAAATCAAAAGTTGTTCTTTTAATGATTATTTCTCTTCTAAAAGATAAAAATTCGTTCAACACCTGTTTAAGCTCCATTACTTTTGGAACACCGTTTACGATTGCAAGCATAATAATTCCAAAGGTGTCTTGAAGCTGCGTGTATTTATATAGGTTGTTTAAAATAATTTCAGCAATGGCGTCCCTTTTACACTCTATTACTATTCTCATTCCATCTTTGTCAGATTCGTCTCTTAGGTCAGAAATTCCCTCAAGCTTTTTATCTCTTACTAGGTCTGCTATTTTTTCAATCAAGTTTGATTTGTTTACTTGATATGGAATTTCATTTATAATAATTATTTCTTTTCCATTTTCTTTTTCTTCTATTAGCGCTCGTCCGCGCATAATAACACGCCCTCTTCCCGTTGTATAGGCTTCCTTTACTCCATCTATTCCCATTATAAACCCGGCCGTTGGAAAGTCTGGTCCTTTTATGTGTTCTAAAAAAAGCTCTTCACTTGTAAGCTCTGGGTTATTTAAAAGAGCAACCAATCCAGAAACAAGCTCATTTAGGTTGTGGGGGGGTATTTTTGTTGCCATTCCCACGGCTATGCCCTCTGATCCGTTCATTAAGAGATTTGGAATTTGAGAAGGAAGAACGGTCGGCTCTTTTAGGCTATCATCGAAGTTTGGCTGATAAGATACTGTTTCTTTTTCAATGTCCCTAAGCATCTCCGATGCTATTTTAGACATTTTTGCCTCTGTATATCTCATTGCCGCTGCACCATCACCATCAACAGAGCCAAAGTTTCCTTGGCCATCAATTAATAAATATCTTAAAGACCAAGGCTGTGCCATCCTAACTAAAGAATCATAAATAGACTGGTCTCCATGGGGATGGTATTTACCTATAACCTCTCCAACAATTCTTGCACTTTTTTTATGCTTTCTATTCCAATGAGCCCCTATGCCTGTTGCTCCATATAAAACTCTTCGATGAACGGGTTTTAGCCCATCTCTAACGTCTGGAAGGGCCCTGCTTATAATAACTGACATTGCATATGAAAGATAGGATTCTTCCATTTCATCTACAAGGTCTCTTCCTAAAATGCTTTGGTTTTTAAATTGTTCTTCCATTTATTATATATCTAAATTTGTTGCATATTTTGCATTTTTTAAAATAAATTCTCTTCTTGGCTCAACATCATCTCCCATGAGGTCTGAAAAAACCTTATTTGGATCTTTAAGCTGTTCAAGTGTCACCCGATAAAGAGTTCTGTTTTCTGGATTCATTGTTGTTTCCCACAGCTGATCTGCATTCATTTCTCCCAAACCCTTATATCTTTGAATGTCTATTTTTTGGTTTTGATTTTTATATTCTTCTAAAACCCTATCTTTTTCTTTGTCTGTATAAACCCATTTTTCAGTTTTGCCCTTTAAAATTTTATAAAGAGGAGGAAGAGCTATATAAACATAGCCTCCCATAATTAGCTCTGGCATTTTTCTATATAAAAAGGTTAACAAGAGGGTTCTAATATGTGAGCCATCTACGTCTGCGTCTGTCATTATAATTATTTTGTGGTATCTAAGTTTTTCAACATTAAAATCTCCCGCAGAGGTTTCTCCTTCATCTCCTCCGTCTCCCCCAAAGCCAGCTCCAAACGCCGTTATTAATGTTTGTATTTCATTATTATTTAACAGCTTGTCTATTCTTGATTTTTCAGAATTT
>CAYVBB010000015.1:0-3789 GCA_964448515.1 uncultured bacterium
AATGAAATTCAAAATAAAAGGTGGTGGAGACCAAAGTATAATAAAATAAAAGAATTAATAAATAATGATAAAGTAATTTTAATTACTGTATTATATGAAGATGAAAATAGAGAAAATGCCAATTATGATACAGTATATGAATGGTATGATAATTTTCCGGATGAATATACAATTATATTATCTGATAATAATAAAGAATTACATAAATGGTTAAAGCCTACTGGTATACCAGCAATAACACTTTTAGATTCTAATATGAATGTAATTGTTTATACTAATAGAGGATTAAATGTAGCTTTCGATAAGCTTTTAGAGTTAACGCATGATAGATAACGAAAAAGTATTCAATTCAATATTAAATGAAGTGAAAAAATATTTAGCATATCTTCAATTTGAAAGAAACATGTCAATTAATACGACAGAATCATATTATCTTGATTTAAAGTACTATATTGAATATTTAGTATTTGATAAAAATATAAAATCTATAGGTAATATTAATTCTTCTATCGTTAAATCTTATATAAAAACGATTACAAAATTTGACTATGAAAATAATTATTCAAATTCTAGTATAAATAGAAAAATATCAAGTATGAAAAGTTTCCATAAATATTTATTTATTAATAAAAAATGTAAGCTAAATACTACCAATTTATTCAAATCTGTCAAGCAAAAAAGAAAGATTCCATTAACATTGAATTTCGAAGAAATAAATTTAATTTTAAATAAAATTAATATAGATAAGGCAAATTCTTTAAGAGATAAATGTATTATTTCCACCTTATATTCATGTGGTTTAAGAGTAAGTGAATTACTTTCATTAAGTTTAACAAACATAAATTTTGATGATAATGTTATTAGAGTTATTGGTAAGGGTAGAAAAGAAAGAATTGTTCCAATAGGTAAAAAATCAAAAAATGATTTGTTGAATTATATTGAAAATGAACGACCAACTTTAGCTAGAAAGAAAAATTCCAAGGGTTATCTTTTTTTAAGCAATAGAGGAAATGCTTTATCAAGAAAAACAACATGGAATATTGTTAGTAAACATTCAAAAATGTGTTTTCCGAATAAAAATATTTCACCTCATACTTATAGACATAGTTTTGCCTCACATTTACTCGAAGGTGGTGCAGATTTAAGAATTGTTCAGGAACTTCTTGGTCATTCAAGTATTTCTACAACTCAAATTTATACTCATGTTGATCAAACATATTTAAAAGAAATTCATAAACAGTTTCATCCAAGGGGATAACATTGCTTTTAAGATTAGATTTTGAAATATTAATATTACTACTACCTGCATTAGTTTTTTCTTTATGTATACATGAGTTTTCTCATGGAATAGTAGCTTATTATTATGGTGATGATACAGCCTATAAATATGGTAGACTAACATTAAATCCATTAAAGCATTTAGATCCTATGGGTACGATGATGTTGTTGTTTATAGGCTTTGGCTATGCTAAGCCTGTACCTGTAAATACATTTAATTTAAATAATCCAAGAACAGATATTGTTAAGGTTGCAGCAGCAGGACCAATCTCTAATCTTATATTAGCATTTATTGGTTATTTTATAATGTACTTTATATTTACATTTGCAAATACATTATTTAGTGATTCTTTGCATCTTTTTTTTAGAATATTTATTCAAATTAATATATATTTAGCAATATTTAACCTAATACCAATATATCCACTTGATGGTGGTCAAATATTTGGTAATATAATTTCTAAATATTATCCAAATTTTAATGAAAATTTAGTTATATATGGACCAAGAATTTTATTAGGCTTAATATTAATTGGCATAATTAGTGGTGTTTCTATAATAAGTATTGTTTTACAACCATTTTATACTGTTATTGATACCTTTTTAAATTTTGTTTCTTCATTTATATTTAACTTATTTTAATGAAGCAATTAAGGAACAATAGTTGGAAAATAAAAAGTTTCAAATGGAATCTTATCAAAAATTTGTTAATACTACTTATAATACTATTTACTATTAATTATATGAGGAATTTATGAAGTTAATTGAATGTGTACCAAATTTTAGCGAAGGTAAAGATAATAACTTTATTAATGGATTAAAAAATATTGTTATCAATAGTGATAATGTTCATTTTTTAGATATTGATCCAGGAATTGATACTAATAGAACGGTATTAACATTTATAGGTGAACCGAATTCTGTTATAAATACAGCATTTAAATTAATTAGATTTGCTTCGGATAATATTAATATGTCTTTACATGAAGGAGAACATCCTAGAATGGGAGCAACTGATGTTTGTCCATTGATACCACTTCAAAATGTGACAATGAAAGAATGTGTTAAGTATTCTAAAATACTAGGTGCAAAGGTTGGAAATGAGCTAGATATACCTGTTTTTTTGTATGAAAATTCTGCAAAAAATAAAGAGAGAGTTAATTTATCTAATATTAGATTGGGTGAATATGAAGGGATGGAGGAAAAATTATCAAATGACAATTGGAAACCAGACTTTGGACCAACCAAATTTAATAAAAAATCAGGAGTTACAGCGATAGGTGCTAGAGAATTTTTAATTGCTTATAATATAAACCTTAATACTGTAGATAAAAAAATTGCTACAGATATTGCTTTAGACATAAGAGAAGCTGGTAGATTGAAAAGAGATAAATATGGTGCAATTATTAGAGATAAAAATGGTATTGGTTTAAAAAAACCAGGTAAATTTAAACATTGTAAAGCAGTTGGGTGGTTTATAGAAGAATATAATCAAGCTCAAGTATCAATTAATCTGACAAATTATAAGAAAACAGCAATTCATAAGGTATTTGATGAAGTTAGAATTCAAGCTAGAAAAAGAGGCTTTAGAGTTACTGGAAGTGAAGTAGTTGGATTATTACCAAAAAAATCCTTAATAGATACTGGTATTTATTATTTAAATAAGCAAAAAAAATCTATAGGTATACCAGAAGTAGATATATTAAATATTGCAATTAAATCTTTAGGATTATCAGATATTAGTAATTTTGATATAAATAAAAAAGTTATTGAATATACAATTAAACAAAATGATAATAATTTATCAAATTATACAATAAATAATTTTACTAATGAATTATCAAGAAGTTCATATGCTCCAGGTGGTGGTAGTGTTGCAGCACTATTAGGATTATTGGGATCTTCATTATCATGCATGGTAAGTAATCTTACATATGATAATAAAAAATTTAAAGAATCTCAGTTAATACACTACGAATGTTCGAAAAAACTACAAAAATATTCAAAAGAATTATTATATCTTATAGATGAAGATACTATTGCTTATAATAATATAATTTCATCTAGAAGATTACCTAAAAAAACAAAATCTCAAATATCAATTCGTAATAAAGAGATAAATAAATCTACAATATATGCGATTGAAGTTCCACTTAAGGTATTAGAAACAACTTTAAAAGTGCATGAAACAACATATAAGGTATTAAAATATGCGAATTTAAATTGTATATCTGATATTGGTGTTGCAAATCAATCTATATATTCTGCATCAAATAGTGCTTCTTATAATATCTTAGTCAATCTGGTAGATTTAAATCCAAATTTAGAAAAAAAATATAAAGAAAAGATTGATTATTATATGAAGCAAATTAATAATTATTATTTAAAAATTAATATGGTAATAAATAAAGAGCTAAGAATAGATTAATGATTAATAAAGTAATAAAGTTAAATGATAAATTAATTAATCAGATTGCTGCTGGTGAAGTTGTTGATAATCCCGCATCAGTC
>CAYVBB010000015.1:3799-14772 GCA_964448515.1 uncultured bacterium
GGATGATCCAAAATCCATTATTAAAGAATTAATAGAGAATTCTATTGATGCAAAAAGTAAAAATATTAAAGTATTCATAGATGATGGAGGTAAAAAAAGCATATTAATTATTGATGATGGTTGTGGAATGCATAAAGAAGATTTAGTTAATGCATTTGAAAGATTTGCAACAAGTAAAATTGAAAGTGAAAAAGACTTAAGTAATATAAATACACTTGGTTTTAGAGGAGAAGCTTTACCTAGTATATCATCAGTATCTAAAATTACAATAAAATCTAAAAATAAATTAAATAATGGACATCTATTAGAAATAGATGCTGGTAAAATCACTGATTCTAAACCAGATAGTATAACAATAGGAACATCTATACATATTAAAAATTTATTTTTTAATGTACCTGCGAGATTAAAATTTCTTAAAAAGGATACTACCGAATATCAAAAGATATTAGTTTTGTTTAAAGTATTCTCTTTATCAAATCCAGAAATATCATTTTCATTATACAATGATAAAAAAGAAGTTTACAATTTACCATCTTCAGATTTAAAATCAAGAATTATAAATATTTATGGCATTGACTATAAGGATTCATTAATAGAAGTAGATTTTATTCAAGATAAATTTAAAGTAAGTGGATATATTGGGAATCTATCATTAGTTAAAAAAAGGCGTGGTAATCAATTTTCTTTTATTAATGGTAGATATATATTAAATCCTTTAATTAATCAAACTGTTTATAATTCTTATGATTCATTGATTTCAAGAGGTGAATTTCCTTTTTTTCTATTAAATATTAAGCTTGACAACTCATTCATTGATATAAACGTACATCCAAAAAAAACTGAAATAAAATTTAAAAATGAATTACAAATACAACACATTGTTAAAAAGGCAGTTGTAAAATCATTAAAGAACAAGATTGAAGTAATTCCAAATTTATATAAACCTAAAGAAAATTATAATAGCCAATTAATTGATTTACCATTCGATCAATTAGATAAAAGTTCTAATGATATTAGCAAAGAAACAGTTGATAAGATGTTTAATAACGACTCTTTATCTTTATCAAATGATATAAAAGTTTGGCAAATTCATAATAAATATATATTAACTGAAATATCATCAGGTTTAATTGTTATAGATCAACATGTAGCACATGAAAGAATACTTTATGAAATGGCTAAAAAATCACTTGATGGAATAGGCTTAAATTCACAAAAACTAATGTTCCCTATTACTATAGATTATACTCCGGAAGATTTTAATAATCTTCTTGATATTTTACCATATTTAAATAAAATAGGTTTTGATGTAAGACAATTTGGAGGCAATTCGGTTATTATAGAAGGTTCTCCTCCAGAACTGTCAAATGGAAAGGAACAGGAAGTAATTGATGATATTTTAGATAATTTTATCGAACATAAACAATTAAATTCATCTTTTATCGATTATATGGCAGCTACTTATTCTTGCAAAGCAGCTATTAAAGCAGGTGATAAATTAGATGAAACTGAATGTATTAATCTTATAGATAAATTATTTTCTACAAAACATCCATATTACTGTCCTCATGGAAGACCAATTATTATTAATTTATCAATAAATGATTTAGATAAAAGATTTGAAAGACTTTAATAATATTTTAAATTAAATTATAATACGATGAATAATATAAGAAAATATATAATAACAGGAATAATATCAATTATACCATTAGCATTAACATATTGGTTAATAAAATATTTATTTATGTTTTTTTCTGAGCCTGGGAAATATATCGTTGATATAATTTTTAATTATACTTTTATAAATAAAATTCCATTTATTTTTAACTTTTATATATATTTTTCTTATTTAATAGGTTTCCTACTCACTATATTATTTTTGTTTGTCGTAGGAGCTATAATATCAAATGTATTTGGAAAAAGATTATATTTATTTTTTGAATCTATATTAAGCAAAATACCAATTGTTAATAAGGTTTACCAAACAATTAAACAAATTACTAACACATTCACAAAAGACAATACTAAAGCTTTTCAAAAAGTTGTATTAATTGAGTATCCTAAAGATAAATTATGGACATTAGCAATGGTATCTGGTGAAACATATAACAAGAAGAATGAAAAATGTTATAAGCTTTTTGTTCCAACTACACCAAATCCAACATCAGGTTATTTAATCCTCATTAAAGCTATTGATGCTATTGAAACTAATATTAGTGTAGAGGAAGCAATGGAAATAATAATATCTGCAGGTATGATTTCTCCAGAAAAATTTGATATTTAATGAATTTAAGCTTAGATAATTATAAAAAAATTGTAGAGTCTTTAAATGAAGGTATTCTTATTCTTGATAAGAATGATAAAATTTTATTTGCAAATAAATATTTACTCAATTTATTATCATATAAATCTAATGACATTGTAGATTTAAACTTCAAAAAACTCTTTGATAAAAAAATTCATAAAAATATAAAAGATAGTTTTAGATCAAATAAAAATAGTCTTAGTGACATTGAGATTTATGATAAACAAAATATAAAGCATTTTGTAAATATATCGCTACAAAAATCAGATATATCAGATGATTTTGATAAATTAATTATTATGGATGATATTACAAAAATACATAATGAAGAAGTAAAAAAATCATGTATCTATAAAATATCTGAAGCTATTCACGACTCTGATGATTTAGAAACATTATATAAGGAAATTCATTATATATTATCCACTGTAACAGATGTTAGAAACTTCTATATAGCACTTGTAGATTGGGAAACAGAGATGGTATCTTTTCCATACTTTTTGGATCAATACGATAAAATTCCATCACCATATAAGATGAATAAAGGACTAACGGAATATGTTTTAAGAAATGGAGATTCATTACTTCTTAATAAAGAAATATATAAAAATCTTTTAAAATCAAAAGATATAAAACCTATTGGTCAAAATTGTTTTAATTGGCTTGGGGTGCCATTAAAACTAGCTAATGGAAAAACAATTGGTATGATATGTGTTCAAAACTACACAGATGACTATATTTATACTGAAGAAGATATGAAAATTCTACAGTACTCTTCTGATCAAATTGCTATGGCAATAAAAAGAAAAGTTGATGACATAAAAATACATAAACAAGCACATTATGATGATTTAACAGGGTTAACAAATAAAGCACTTTTTCATGATAGACTTGATCAAGCTATTCATAATGCTGAAAGAAAAGACGATGTTTTAGCAGTTCTTTTTATTGATTTAGATAATTTTAAATATGTAAATGATTCAATGGGTCATTCTATTGGAGATAAACTTCTTAAAATTATTGGAAATAAATTAATTGAATCAACAAGAAAAAGTGATACTGTATCAAGATGGGGAGGTGATGAATTCACAATATTACTTCCAAACATTAAGAGATTATCAGGTATCTATAAATTGTGTGATAGAATCTTAAATACTCATTTAAATAATATAATAATCGAAGGACAAGAACTTCATATCACTGCTAGCATCGGTATATCACTATTTCCACAGGATGGTATAAATCCAGATGTATTAATTAAAAATGCTGATGCAGCAATGTATAAATCTAAAGATTTAGGGAAAAATCAATTCCATTTATATAAACCTGATATGAATGAAGAAGTAATGGAACGATTAAATGTGGAAACAAATTTATTTAGAGCGATAAAAAATGAAGAATTCCAAATTGTTTATCAACCACAGATGTCACTAAAATCTAATAAAATTGTAGGTTTTGAAGCCTTGGTTCGTTGGAATCAACCTGATATGGGAGTTTTAGCACCTTATAAATTTATACCCATTGCTGAAGAAACAAATTTAATCATTCCACTTGGTGAGTGGATAATTAAAAAAGTTTGTGAACAAGCTAAAAAATGGCATGATAAAGGGTTTTCTTTAAATGCAGGAATTAATATTTCTGCAAAGCAATTTAATCAAGATAAGCTTGTTGAAGTTATTCAAAATACTATTAATACTACTGGAATCAATCCTAATTTAATAGAATTAGAGCTTACTGAGAGTATCATAATGAAAAATGTTAAAAGAACTTTGAAAATCTGTTCTAAGCTAAAGAAAATGGGTGTAAATATATCAGTTGATGATTTTGGTACAGGATATTCATCCTTATCTTATCTAAAAGATTTTCCTATTGATAAACTTAAAATTGATCAATCCTTTATATCTAATCTAGCTGATCACGATGGAGATGATGCTAAAATAGCAAATCTTGTGATTGATTTAGGTCACAAATTAGGCTTAGATGTAGTTGCCGAAGGTGTAGAAACACAAAATCAAATTGATTTTTTAAGAAAATATGCATGCGATGAAATTCAAGGTTTTATTTTAAGTAAACCTTTAGAAATAAATGAATTTGAAAAGCTTATTAAAGAACATTCTAGTTAATTGATTTTAATACTAATTCAATTTCTTCAATAGATTCAGATTTCATAATTTCTTTTCTATAAACTGAGGAATTATTAAAGTTTTTTAAGTAATAGCTAAGATGTTTTTTTGATAAATTGATTACCACTTTATTATTCTTGTATTTTTTAAGTAAATGGATATGATAAAAGCAAGTATCAATTATTTCTGATAATTCTATATTATTATATTTTTTTGACTTTAGATAGTAGAGTATTTCTTTAAATATCCAGGGATTTCCCAAGCTTCCTCTTCCAATCATAACACCGTCACAGTTTGATATTTGTTTCAATTTCTTATAATCATTTATCGATGAAATATCACCATTTCCAATGATAGGAATGTCCTTCACTGTGTTTTTTAATTCACCTATTAAATTCCAATCAGCTTTACCTTTATACATTTGTTTTGATGTTCTAGCATGTAATGTGATTGCTTTAATTCCTATAGATTCAAGCATTATTCCAGCATCATTAATAATTATATTATTTTTATCCCAACCAGCTCTCATTTTAACTGTTACAGGTATTTCTGGTATTGCTTGTACAGTTTTAAAAGCTATTTTTTCCATTAAATCTAAATTTCTAAGAGCAGCAGAGCCACCTCCTTTTTTAGTTACTTTTGGTACAGGACAACCGAAATTAATATCAATAATATCTGGTTTAAAGTTATTATATATATTGAAAGCTGATTCAGAAACGGTATTTGGATCATTTCCAAATATTTGAACACCAATTGGTCTTTCTATATTTTCAAATTTAACCATATCTAAAGTCTTTACATTTTCTCTTATAATACCATCAGCACTAACAAATTCTGTATAAACGACAGAAGCACCAGCTTTTTTACAAATTATCCTAAATGGTTGATCAGTAACACCTGACATTGGTGCTAAGAAAAGTGGATATTCAATATTAATATTTCCGATTTTCATATAATTAATATATTTATATATATATAATTATTTAATATATAATATGGAAATTTTACAAAAATTAGGTTCACTGCCAATATTTTTATTGATGTTTGTTATTATATATTTTTTAATGATAAGACCTCAATCAATACAACAAAAAAATCATCAGAGAATGCTTGAAAATCTAAAAAAGGGTGATAAAGTATTAACTAGAGGTGGAATTATTGGTAAAATTATAGATTTTCAAGGTAAAAATGACAATATAGTTATATTAAGCATTGATGATTCAACAAATATTACAATTTTAAAATCTTATATTTCATCATTACATAATTAATGAATATAGTTTTTTTTGCTAACGGATCTTTTGCAATACATTCTTTAGATATTCTTTTAAAAAATTACCAGCATTTTACAATTAAAGCTGTAGTTACAAACATAGATAAAAGAATTGGTAGAGGACAGAAAAAAACTGAGACTTTAATATCAAAATATTCAAATATAAAATCTTTAAATCTTATAAAAGTTAAAAATTTTAATGATAACACTTTTATTAATGATTTAAAACAAATAAATCCTGATCTCTTTGTTGTTATATCATACAGGATATTACCCGAATATATTTATAAAATTCCTAAATTAGGATCTATAAATATTCACACATCACTTTTACCAGAATATAGAGGTGCTGCACCTATTCAAAGATCAATTATGGATGGAAAAGATTATCTTGGTTTAACATCATTTTTTTTAAATGATAATGTTGACGAAGGAGATATAATATTATCAAAGAAATTTCCAATTGATGAAAAAATAACTTATGGTGAAGCATTAGATTTTCTTTCAACATTGGCTCCAGTTTTTTTACTTGAAACAATAAACAATATAAATAATTTAAAAAAAACTAAGAAACAATCGAATAGAAATAGTAATTATGCAAAAAAAATAAATAAAAATGAATATTGTGTATCATTAAATTCTAATGCAAGAGATATACATAATCATATAAGAGGATTGACTCCACCGGGATGTTATATTTATTTTAATGAAAAAAAAGTAAAAATATTTAATACATATTACAATAATAATAATTTAGATATTGGTAATTATATTTATAAAGATAATAAAATATATGTGGGATGTAGCAATGGATCTTTAATAATAGAAAAACTTCAATTTGAAGGTAAAAAAATTATATCAGCTAGAGATTTTAATAATATGAATTTTAAAAATAATTTAATTTTTCAATAATAAATGAAATTGTTTTATAAATATATTATCTCATTTCTAATTTTTGCAATATTAGGATTATTTTTACTAGATAATGTTTTTCTTTCTTTATATGTAAATAAAAATAAAGATATTTACTTACCAGATGTTAGATTTATAGATTCCTTACTTGCAGAGAAGCAACTTAAAGAATTAGGCTTTGAAGTTGAAATTTTATTCAGCGATTATGATCCAGAGAATATTCCAGGAAATGTAATTAAAATATCTCCAAGACCCTTTTCAAAATTAAAATCTGGTAGAATAATAAAATTAACTGTTGCAAGTGATAAAAATGATATTATTTTAGATGACTTCACAAATATATCATTAAGGAATGCTAGTTTGATTTTAAAACGTTTAGATTTAAAAATTGATACTTTATTGTATGAATATAATAATGATATTAAAAAAAATCATATTATTAGTCAATTTCCAAAACCATCAAAATTATTAAAGTCTAATGATTTAGTAACTTTTATAATAAGTCAGGGTAAAGCACCTAATTATTATGTAACACCAAACTTGATTAATTTAAATCTTTATAAAGCTAAAGAAAAGATTTCCAGAGCTGGCTTAATTTTAGGTAATATTAATTATGAATATTCTAAGGATTTTTTAAATAATACGGTACTTGAACAAGATAAAACACCCGGAATGAAACTTTCATTTCCAGCTCGTATAAATATTATTGTTAGTACAGATAAAAAATAATGAAAAAAAGAATCATATCACCATCACTATTATCAGCAAATTTTACACAATTAAAAGAAGATATAAAAATTGTCGAAGATGCAGGAGTTGATAGATTACATTTAGATGTAATGGATGGTCATTTTGTTCCAAATTTAACTTTTGGTCCATTTATTATTAAAGATATAAGAAAAATTACAACTTCTCACCTAGAAACACATTTAATGATTACTGAACCACATAAATATTTTGATAATTATATTGATGCAGGCTCAGATACCTTAATATTTCATTATGAAGCATCAACAGATATTGAAAGAGATTTAAAGCATATACAAGGAAAAGGTGTAAAAGCTGGAATTGCAATTAACCCAGATTCAGATTATAAAAAACTTCTTAATTATGTAAATAATTTAGATTATATATTAATAATGTCTGTATTCCCAGGTTTTGGAGGACAGTCATTTATCGAATCTACTTTAGACTCAATGAAATTTTTAAAAGAAAATACAGTTGGTTCTAACATATTAATTGGTGTTGATGGGGGAGTAAACATAAAAACAATAGATCGTGTTTATGATACAGGTATTGACATTACAATTGTTGGTTCAGGTTTATATGGAGCTGATAATATTAATGAACGTTACAAAGAGCTTATGCTTGATGGTAGATAAAACATTATCATTTAATAATGAAGTTTACAGAAAACTTTTCCATATTTCGTCCCTAATCATTCCTTTAATATATTTATTTACAAATTTTTTTAATTTTATAATATTTCTTACAATTTCTACAATTTGTATGTTTTTAATAAATATTAATTATAAAATTATTATCAATTTAATATATTCTAAAATAAATCTGGATTTTATAATTAGAGACTATGAAAAAGATTCTTTTTGGAGTGCATCATATATGATCTTAACCTTTTTATTAATCACTCTTATATTTGATAAAGATGTTGTAATAATATCAATGATTATAGCATCTATTTGTGATCCATTAGCAGGTTTATTTGGTCAGAAATATGGTAAAATAAAGCTTATACATAGTAAAACACTCGAGGGATCTTATATCTTCATTATATCTTCATTCTTATTAGTTTCAATATATACATCTTTAGTTTCGTCATACTTTTTAATTATTTGTTTCTTAATAGCTTTGACTGAATTAATTACTCCAATGAAATATGACAATATAACAATTCCAATTATATCTTCGATAATATTTACAATTTATAATTATTTATAATGAGTTTTTTAGCAAGTATATATCTTTGGTTACTTCCAATAACTTTAATTCCTATAATTTTTCATTTTCTTAAAAAACGAAATTATAAAAATATAAAATTTAGTACAACACGATTTCTTTTTGATATGAAAGAAGAGTCGTTAAAAAGAATAAATCTTATAAATATTTTACTTCTCATTATAAGAACACTAATCATTTTATTTTTAATTTTAATGATATCAAAACCAATTTATAATTACTCAAATAGAACTATATCTGATGGAAGTGATACCTTTGTATTATTATTAGTTGATGATTCTTATTCAAATTATAAATTTATAAATGATGATTTGAATCCTATAATTAAGAATATTTATAAAGCATACAATAATAATACCACTATGAATATTCGTGGTTTTAGCGGTAAGGAATATTTAAAAAATACCCTTATTAAAGATATTAATTTTCCTTTAAATAATCTCTCTGGATTATATGGGAGTTATAATCTATCTAAAAAATTATTAGAATTTAATAACAGCGGTGATTTATATCTTAATAAAGATATATATATTATAACTGATTTAAATGATTCTATAATAGAAGATTCTAATAATATTGATTTTAATTCATGGAATGTATTTATATATGAACATAATACATTGAATCATAATATAATATTAAAAGATTTACTTATTAATGAAAATATAATATCAAATAATAAAATTATTTCTCTAATGATAGATGCAGAGAATATAACAAGTAAACAATTTGACGATATAGAAATATCATTATTTTCTAATAATATTAAAGTTTCTGAAAATATAATTAATTTCAATAAAAATGAGGTTAGAAAACTCGAGTTTCAAACATCATTTGCAGATAAAGGAACATATAACTGCTATTTTAAAATTAACGATTACAAGTATTATTTTAATGTAAATGTTGATGTTGAAAAAAATATAGCATTGGTATATTCAAACATTGGAGATGCAAAGTACGTTAAAAATGCTCTGTTAGCTTTTAATGATTTATATGAAAACCTAAATATTAAAGAGTTCATAACAAACAATATATTAAATACTAATGAAAAATTTAATACAATCATAAAGTTTGGCACAGAAGATCTTGATAATAATATAACTTCTAATCTACTTATTAAATCACCAAATTTAATTGTCGTACCAACACAAAATTTTTATATCGAAAACTTAACTAATTACTTTAAAGATATTAAGGGATATACAACAGATAAAATTATACCATTAAATAATATTAGTCTTAGCAAAGATTATAAAAGCAATGATATTCTAAAAGAAATTTTTAAGAATAATAAGACAGCTGTTAAAATAAATAAACATTTTGGTTTAAGTCCGTCTAATAATACCTTGTTATATATAAATAATCAATACTCATTCCTTGATCAATATGTATCAAATAATAATAATTTATATTTACTTACTATACCACTTGATATTGAATCATCTACATTACCATTAAGTGGATCTTTTATACCATTTTTAAACTATTTAATAAAACTTAATGATTTCAATTTTTATGATTATGTTGATAATTATTTATCTTTAAGCAATATCTACAAGGAAAAGGCGCTAGTTCACAAATACAACAACATTACTTTTAACTATACACCAGGACATTTTAAAAATAATAACCTATATTTTACAGAGCCGGGTTTTCATAAAGTCTACTTAAATGATCAAATAGTCATTGACAAATCAATTAATATTTCTAAAAATGAAATAAATAATAATAAATTGCCTGAAAGTAGACTGAAAACATATTTTAATAACCCAATAATTATCACATCAATAGAAGATCTAAGTGTTGTTTTAAATAATATTATTTCAGGATTACATTTATGGAAATTTTTACTTTATGTAGTTATACTTTTGCTTATAATCGAAATGTATATATCAAATATATACTTATATAAAAATAATGATTAAATCATTATTATTATCATTATCACTTCCAACTACTAATCAAGATGATTTAAATGAAGAAATTGAAGAAATGAAAAGACTGGCTAATACACTTGGTTATTCTATCGAAGATAGTTCTATCCAAAATAAACAAACAATAGATTCTGCAACGTTTTTTGGTAAGGGAAAAATTCAAAATATTATAAATCAATGTAAAGAATTAGAATATAATACTATATTTATAAACAATGAACTTGATCCCGGTCATTTTAAAAGAATACAAAAAATTGCTGGTGATAAAATATTTGTTATAGATAGAACAAAGTTAATTTTAGATATATTTACTAAACATGCAAAGACAATTGAATCTAAAAAACAGGTTGAGCTTGCAGCAGTTCAATATATGATCCCTAGAATAATTGGCCAGTGGACACACCTAGAACGTCAGATGGGAGGAGTTGGAACAAGAGGTGGTC
>CAYVBB010000016.1:0-14293 GCA_964448515.1 uncultured bacterium
ATGATAAAATTTCTGAGTGATCTGAAGTACCAAAAAAAGCATCTACTTCAGGAATTTCACTTACTAAATCATCCTTATATCTTGAAGAAAAACATCCCATTACAATTAATTGTTTTACTATACCTTTTTTCTTTAAATCAGTACACTCTAAAATAGTATCAACTGATTCTTCTCTTGCAACATCTAAAAATCCACATGTATTAATTATTATTGTATCAGATAATTTTAAATCTTTTACAATTTTATAATCCTGACTTTTTAATCCACCAATAAGAATTTCTGAATCAACTAAATTTTTAGCACATCCTAAACTCACAAAATAAATATTATTATTCATATTATTTAATTATTGATTCCAAGTAATTATCTAGATCAAACTCCAATAAGTCCTCATAAGACTCTCCAATGCCTAAAAAGGATATAGGGATTTTAAGCTGATACATAATAGATAAAGCAATTCCACCTTTTGCTGTTCCATCCATTTTATTTAATACTATATTATTAACTGGTAATGTTTTCCCGAATTCTGTAGCTTGTTTAATACCATTTTGCCCCGTATTACCATCAATAGAAATAAATACTGAGATATCATCTGTTAATTTACTAATTACTCTATAGATTTTCTCTAATTCATTCATTAAATTTTTTGATGTATGCAAACGACCTGCAGTATCAATTATTATATAATCATCACCTCTAGTTAATCCTGATTTAACACCATCAAATGCAATAGAAGCTGGATCTTGTGTATTTGGATTTGAAATAAAATTTATATTTGTTCTTTGTGCCCATATTTTTAATTGCTCAATAGCTGCAGCTCTATAAGTATCTGCTGCAACAAGTGTTACTGATTTATTATTAATTTTTAAAAAATTAGCTAATTTTGCTGCACTTGTTGTTTTTCCAGAGCCATTTACTCCAACTATAAGAATAACTTTCTTTATATCATCAGAATTAATTTCCAAATTTTCAATTGATAGTTTTAATGTTTTTAATAGTACATCTTCCCATTTCTCGTTTTTTTCAATTTTTTCTAAATTTTTAAGTGTTTTTTCAGTTAATTTCCAACCTAAATCAGAAGCAAGGAGACATTCCTCTATTTTATCTTTATCTTCTTGAGTTAAAGAAGTAAAAGATAAAACTTTAGAAAAAGTTTCTTTAATTTTATTTTTTGATTTAAAAATTTTAGAAAAAGTATTTTTAAATATTTTCATATTTTTTAATCCGATTCAAATGTTCTGTTATATAATTAACTGTACTAATAATTAACATAATTATTGTAATAATATAAATTAAAATTGAAGCAAAGTAATTAAGGTTAAATAAAAAGAAAACAATCATTATAACAGTTGATAACATAAAATATTTTCCCAATTTATTTGCTTGACTAGTAAAGCCATATCTTATTGCTAAATAAGATGTGAAAGTAACTAAAACAATATCTCTTATTGAGATTAAAATAAAAAAAATAAAAAAAATAAGATTATATTTATTAATTAAGAAAATCAAGATTACCATTAAACAAATCTTATCTGAAATCGGGTCTAATATTTTCCCAAGTGATGTTACATAATTAAATTTTCTAGCTAAAAACCCATCTAAAACATCACTCAAAACAATCATTATTATAGTGACAATAGAATAAACTACGTATATAAAATCTATTTCCATCTTTTCTAAAAATAAAACTAATGGAAACATCATAAAAATTCTTGAAATACTTAATAAGTTTGGAATATATTTCAACATATTAAAATTTTCTTCCTCTATTAAACTCAATTGCGTCAATTAGTAATTTTTTATATTTAGAATCATCAAAGCATTCTAATTGATCATAAGCTTTTCTTGAATATTCCTCTATCATTTTATTTGTATACTCCACACCACCATTATCATAAATTATATTTTTTAAATTTTTAAAATCATTTCTTTTAGTATAATATTTTATTTTAGAAAGTATACTCTTTTTATTTTTCATATTATTCAAAACATAAATATATGGAAGGGTTAACATATTTTTTTTTTAATTCAACCTTTGCGGGTTCCCGGGATACTGGAAATTTTCTAATAACTTCAATAAATACTATTTAATCTTCTAATCCATAACTAAATATTCACCAAAACTTTCTATATTATCCTTCTTATTGTCATTCATAACACTTATATAACCTAATTTACAAGATGCTCCAATTAAAGAGGCTGTTTTATCAGAAATCATTTTAAAATATATTTCTTCAGACATATTCTTTGTTTTAGCATTTTCAATCTGTAATATTTCACCTTCACTTAGTCTTTTTGATATATTCGACAATATTTTTATATATTCAAAATCCTTAAAAGAAGCAATATTATCTAAGGATTTTGAAAACATATAATCTCCAATTAAAATAGCTAGTTTATTTCCCCAAATTTTATTAATAGTTGGCCAACCTCTCCTTAAATATGATTCATCAACAACATCATCATGCAATAATGTTGCAACATGTAGCATTTCAACTGTTGAAGCTGATAAAAAAGTCATATCATTTGAATCTCCATTTAGTTTAGAAGATAAAATACAAAGCATGGGCCTAAATTGCTTTCCTTTAAATTTAATAACATATTTCAAAACTTTATTTATTAAACCAACTTTAGATTCTAATGAATCAGAAAGATATTTATTATACATGACCAAATCGTCGCTAATCTCATTAGCAATATGATTAATTATTTTTTTCATTTATTATTTTTCATAAAAAAAATACTGATTTCAAAGAGAATATACATTGGAATAACTACAATTATTTGACTTAAAGGATCTGGGGGTGTGAAAAAGGCACCAAAAACAAAGAATAATAAAATAATACTTCTACGATGACCAATTAGATATTCTTTATTTATAATACCTATTTTATTAAAAATTAATAAAATAAATGGTAATTGAAAGATAAAAGAGGAAATAACCAATAACCAAACCATATAAAATAGATAATTTTCAAGAGTATAATTTAATTCTATATACTCTATCGAAATAGATAATGAATTAAAAAAATTAATAGATAATGGAACTAAAATAAAATATCCAAAAGCTAAACCTAAAATAAAAAAAATCAAATTTAATAAAACATATCTTGAAATATTATTAGATGTTACTTTATTTTCAAATGCTGGTAATAAAAAGACTAAAAATTGATATAATATTATTGGTAAAGAAAATAACATCCCACAGATAATTGCTAAACCAATTTTAACTAAAAAGATACTGGTAATTTTTAAAACTTGAAATGTTACACTTAATTCTTCAACAGGCTTAACTAAAAAGTCAATAATATTATTTGAATAAACATATCCTAAAATTGAAAAAAATATAATAGATATGAAGCATTTAATAACTCTAAATCTTAATTCTTCTAAATGATCTAGAAATGGCTTATTTAATTTATCATCACTCATTTAATAATTTCTTAACTAACTTATAAGGAGAGATTCTGTCTTTATAGTCTTTTTCTAATTCTTTAGAAAGAACTTCTTTATTAAGAGTATTCCAAAATGAATCTAATATTTTTTTATTTAAAATTTTATTAATTTGATTTATATATCGAGTATTAATTTTATGATTATCAATATTTACTTTATCAGTCAAAAATTTAAAATGATTTTTTAATTCACTAATTAAATCATCTACACCTTTATCTTTTATTGCAATAGTTTTTATTATAGGATAACTCCAAAGTGAACTATCTTTATTCGTATTAATTAAAGATAACATTTTTTGTAATGATGTAAATAATTTATCAGCATCAGATCTATCTGATTTATTAATAACAAAAATATCAGCTATTTCAATTATTCCAGCTTTCAGCATCTGAATATCATCCCCAGATTCAGGAACAAGAGTAAGAACAACAGAATCTACTTGCTCAACTACATCAATTTCTATTTGACCAACTCCTACAGTTTCAAAAATAATTATATCATAATTTGCTAAGCTAAAAATATCAGCTATTTCATTTATATTATCAGACAATCCACCTTTACTGCCTCTCGAACCAAAACTCCTTATGAAAACTTTATTATCATTGTAATAGTTAAGCATTCTAATTCTATCACCTAAAACAGCTCCTTTTGAGAATGGACTTGAAGGATCAACAAGGAGAACAGCTACCTTTAAATTATCTTTTCGATATTTTTTAATTAATAAATTTGTAATTGAACTCTTCCCAGCTCCTGGAGGACCTGTTATACCTATTCGATGAGGTTTTTTACTAAAAGGAAAAAATGAAGAGATTTTATTAACTAAATTAAAATCATTATTTTCAACAAAAGATATTGCTTTAGAAATAGATTTGAAATTATTTTTTTTTACTTCAGATAATAATTTATCTAACACAATCTTTATCCAAAAGATTTTTTAAAAAATAAATAATCAGGAATTAAAACTTTATGACCTTCTTTTAAAATTAACTGTCTATCTTCAAAAATTTTCAATATTCTTGAAACTGTTTCTCTAGAAGTACCTGACATATTAGCTATATCTTGTTGGAATGGTAAATTCTCTATAGTTACTTTCCCTTTTCTTATAACACCTATTTCTTCGGCTAAATTCAATATAGATACACCTATTCTATGTTCAGCATCAGATAATGATAAAGCTTCTATATGTTGGTCAGATTTTCGAAGTCTTTTAGCTAATTCAGCCATTAATCCTAATGAAACTGAAAAATGATTTCTTAGTAAATTAAGAAAATCTTCACTACTGATTGCTAATAATTCACAATTTTCCTGAGCTAAAGCATTAGCAGATCTAGATTCACCATCTATAATTGCCATTTCTCCAAAAACTTCCATTTCACCAAGCATTGCTAGAATAACTTCTTTACCTTCATCATTTACTCTAGTAATTTTTACAGTACCTTGTTTAATAATGAATACAATATCTCCAAATTCTTCTTCGAGAATAATCATACTTCCCTTAGGATATTCTCTAGTACTAACTAATGAAGATATTTCTTCAAGTACAGTATCATTTAAATTTTCAAATATTGAAACAGAAGATATGAAATCTTTAAGCATAAAACTCTCCTAATTGATATAAATAAATTTAACTTAAATTAAATTAATTTTTTACTTATTTTATTTAACTATAGTATTTTACCAAAAAATAAATCTATATTTCGTGGTTAATTTTTAATTATATAAGATACAAAAATATGAGTGCAAAAGGTTCAGAATTAAAAAGAGTTAGACAGTCAACAAAAGCAAACTTAGTAAATAAAGCATACAAGTCTAAAATTAGTACAGCTATTAAAAAAGTACTTAATGAAAAGAAAAAAGATTTGGCAGAAAAAAAACTAAATGATGCTGTTAAATTAATTGATAAAGTTGCTTCAAAAGGAATTATCCATAAAAACAAAGCTGCTAATAAAAAGTCTAATTTATATAAGCATATAAATAGCTTATAAATCTACATTAAAATCAGGTTTTCTATAATTAGGAGAATCTTTTGTGATATTTATATCGTGAGGATGACTCTCTATTATTCCCGAAGAAGTAATCTGAATAAACTGAGCTTTCTCTTTAATTTCTAGTATATTCTTAGCTCCACAGTAACCAAAACAAGATTTAACTCCACCTATTAATTGTTCTACAGTGTCATATAATTTTCCTTTATAAGGAACTAATCCTTCAATACCTTCAGGTACAAGCTTTTTATTAGTTTTTAAATCTTGAAAATATCTATCATGACTACCTTTTTTCATTGCTGCTACTGAGCCCATCCCTCTATAAGATTTATAACTTCGTCCATCTCTAAGAACAACATCTCCTGGCGTTTCTTCTAAGCCAGCAAAAATACTTCCAAGCATTACACAATTTGCTCCTGCAGCTAATGATTTTGCTATATCTCCTGAATATCTCATTCCACCATCAGAAATAATTTTCTTATTTAATTTATCAGCTTGTTTATAACAGTCTAATACTGCAGATAATTGAGGGACCCCTACACCTGCAATTATCCGTGTTGTACAACTAGAACCAGCTCCAATACCAACTTTTACAATATCAGCACCACTATCAATCAAAGCTTTTGTTCCTTCAGCAGTTGCTACATTTCCAACAATTAAATCAAGATTAGAATATTTACTTTTTATACTTTCAACAGTTTTTAAAACACTTTTAGAATGACCATGAGCTGTATCTACTACTATACAATCAGCTTGGCTATCCACTAATGCAGAGACACGATCCAGAGTATTTGGTTCGATTCCAACAGCTGCACCTACTAGTAAACGTCCATGTTTATCTACAGCTGCATTTGGATGATCTTCTTTTTTTAAAATATCTTTTACTGTTATAAGACCTCTAAGTTTTCCATTATCATCTACAACCAATAATTTTTCTATTCTATGTTTTTGCAATACAGTTTTTGCTTGCTCTAGCGTTGTTCCTTCAGAGACTGTAACTAAACTATCTGAAGTCATTCTATCTTTTACTGCCAATTCAAAATTATTTTCAAACCGAATGTCCCTATTTGTTAAAATTCCAACTAATTTTTTATTTTTAATTACTGGTAATCCAGAAATTTTATAATTAGTCATAATTTCTAATGCTTGCTTAATTTTATATTCAGGTTCAATTGTTATAGGATCAAGTATCATCCCACTTTCTGATCTTTTAACTTTATCTACTTCAAAAGCCTGATTTTCAATAGAAAGGTTTTTATGAATAATACCCATTCCACCTTTTCTAGCTAATGATATTGCAAGCTTACATTCAGTAACAGTATCCATTGCTGCACTTAAAAATGGAATATTAAGATTTAAATTTTTTGATAAGCTTATAGATAAATCTACTTCTTTAGGTAAAACAGATGAATAATTTGGTTTTAATAAAACATCATCAAATGTTAAAGCTGTTTTTATATTTTTATTCATTCAGTCTAATAATTAATTTAATTATATATATCACCTAAACTTAATTCAACTTCTTCTAATATTTCACAAGATTTTACAAGATATTTCATTTTATTATGGTCATTATATAGAGGCCTATCAATATCTAAAAAATCAACATATTTTCTTATTGTTTTGTGACCTATTTGCACTCCCTGACCAAAATTATGATTTCTTAAATCTAATGCCTGAGCTGCTGCAAAAAACTCGATTCCTAAAATTCCATATGCATTATCTAAAATTTGGAAATTCTTTAATGCTGTATTCATGCCCATAGATACAAAATCTTCTTGATCAGCAGCTGCAGGAATTGATTGAATACTTGCTGGATTTGATAAAATTCTTTGTTCTACAATTTGTGTGTCTGCCGTATATTGACTTAACATTAATCCTGAAAACATACCTGCGCCTTTAGTTAAAAATGCAGGCAAACCATTGCTTAATGCTGGATTATTTAACCTATTCATTCTTCTTTCAGATAAAACAGAAACCATTGTAACAGCAGCACCTAACATATCTAATGGTAAAGAAACAGGTGTTCCTTGAAAATTTGCTCCTGATAATTGGATTTTCTTATCTACAAAAAATATAGGATTATCTCCAACTCCATTTAGCTCAATTTTAACTTGACTTTCACAGTATTCAATATAATCTATAGCTGCACCAATAACCTGAGGTGTTGATCTTAAAGAATATGCATCTTGAACCTTAGTATCTAAGGTTCCATTTATCAAATCCCCATCATGTAAATTCTTTCTTAAAGCATATGATGACCTAACTGCACCTTGAAATCCTCTTACTTTATGAATCAACTCATTCAATGGTCCTAAATTAGAAATCAAGGCATCCATTGACATAGCTGCAGCAATATTAGCCTGTTTAAACCAATTTTTCGTATCATAGATAAACAATGCACTCATTCCTGTTAAAAAGTTTGAACCATTAATAACAGATAATCCATCTCTTGCTTCTAAACCAGGTATTGGAATTCCTGCTTTATCCATTGCTACTTTTGCATCTAATAATTCTTTTTTATAATAAGCTTTCCCTTCACCTAGTAAAACCAGTGCAATTTGAGACATTGGAGCTAAATCACCACATGCTCCTACTGAACCTTTTGCACAAACATAAGGAGTAACTCCTTTATTTAGCATTTCTACTAAAGTTTGCGTAATAATTAATCTACAGCCTGACATTCCCTTAGCATGAACATTAATTCTGCTTAGCATTGCAGCTCTAACATGATCTTTTGGAGCAGGATCTCCGATTCCAGCAGCATGATTATATACTAAATATTTCTGAAAATCTTTAATTTGGTCAGGATTTAATATTGTTTCTGAAAATTCTCCAATTCCTGTATTAATACCATACATTATTTCACCATCATCAATCTTTTGATCTACTAATTCTCTACATTTATTTATTTTTGAAATAGAATCTTTAGAAAGTTTAATTTGAGTATTATTTCGACTTACTGATACCAGCAAATCAATTGTTAAATTTTTACCATTTATTTCTTTAGTCATGATTTATCTTTTAAAAATTATTTTTATAAGTTATTAAAATATTCATTCATTTTCCTAAAAATTTATCAACCTCATTTACAATAACAATAGAACTATTAAAATTAATATAATCTACTGGTAGAGAATCTAATATTATACGACCATATGATTTATTTAATATTCTCGTATCTGCAAGGATACATATTCCTAAATCATCTTGATGTCTTATTAATCTTCCAAAACCTTGTTTTAATTTTAAAATTGCTTCAGATAACTGATAATTAATAAAAGGATCCATATTTTTATTTCTATATTGTTCTATCTTTGCCTGAACTATTGGATTATAAGGATTTGAAAAAGGAACTTTCATTATAATCAAAATTTCTAATTTATCATTTGGTAAATCAATTCCTTCCCAAAAAGATGAAGTTCCAAATAAAATTGAATTATTATTTGAAAGATAATTTTTAATTAATATTTCTTTTGAAGTTGTTTTGTCCTGGAAATAGATATTATCAATATTGATTAGTAGTTTTTTAAAATTTATAATTTGTTTATAAGATGTACATAAAACCAACATTCTTCTAGGGACTTGCTTCCTAATATCTAAAATAATATTCTTTATATTATTTATGAAATCATCACTATCTACTATAAAATTTGAATTATTAACAAATAATTTAATTTGATCACTTAAGAAAAATGGGGAAGGAAATTTCTTTGTTTTAAATGTTTTGTTAATTGAAAAATCATCTATCCCTAATTCATTTAAAATATAATCAAAATTATCATCCACAGTTAAAGTAGCTGAAGTTAAAATCATAGAATCAAACTTATTATAAAAAAAATCAAAAACATCTTTTATTATGAGAGGAACTGTATTAAATGAAAGTGAAGAAATTTCATTATTGTTCACATATGCTGAAATCCATTTTATTTGATTTTTATTGTTAGTAAAAATCTTATAAATAGTTACTTTTAGCACCTCAAAATTATTTTTACTCATCGAAAAATCTAACTTGTTTACATTAGATGATTTTAATAAATCAGAACCATCAATTAAATCTGAAATTTTCTTAAGATTATCTAAGAAAATTAAAAATAAATCAATAAAGCTATTAAATTCTATTGCATCTAACTCATTAACTATAAATTTAACATCATGTATTCCGTTACCATTTATTTTGATAAATTTTAATTATCAAACTCATTTGTTATCTTTTTATAATTATCAATAAAATTATCATAGTCTAATTCTATTTTTGTTTTAGCATTAATAAACTGACTATTATTAGAATTATTAGAAATTATTTTGTTTAATAAATGATTATAGGAATCAAATAATCACTGAATATATTTTAAACTGATAAATTCTTTTAAATACATTCTACAATTATCTGAAACTTTGTGTGCCTCATCTATAATACAAAAATTAAAATCATCAAGAATAGATTCATCTTTATTATAGCATGTTGATAATAATGAATGATTAATAACTAATAAATTAGATTTAAGTATTTCGCTTTTTAATTTATTATAAAAACAATCTTCTAAATCGTTTGTATTATGAAAACTACAAAATCTATAATCATAGCTTATTAAATCCCAAAGATAATAAAGCCTATTAATCGGGAAACTATTACATTCACTAATATCTCCAGTTTTAGTATTATTAATCCATATTAATAATGATAACAACTCATATATATCTTTTTCATCTAATAAGTCTAAATTTTTCAATAATTTTTTTAATCTGTAAACACATATATAATTTTTCATTCCTTTTAAAATGCTAACTTTAACAGATATATCTAATGCCTTAGATAAAGCTGGAATATCTTTATTAAATAATTGCTCTTGTAAATTATGAGTACTTGTAGATACTAATGTTTTATTATCTAATGATTTTAACATAGCAGGTACTAAATAACCAAAACTTTTACCAAGCCCTGTTTCTGCTTCAGCTATAAAAATTGATTCATGATTAAAAGATTTAAATACATCCTTTGAAAACTCATATTGAGATGATCTAAACTCATAATTATCAATTTTATTATCAAGAATTCCATCATCTAAATAAATTTCTTCGAAATCTATACTTTTATTATTTATACTATTATATTCATATGAATTTGCTTGATGCAAACATCTAGAATAATCATAACTTGTTAAAGCTTCTTGATTTGATATTTTATTGTTTATTATATGAAAAAATAAATCTTTATTAATAAACATATCATTATTATAACAATCATAAATATTATTTATACTACTTAAATCAAACTTTTGAATAAGCTCTAACAAGACTAGAAATAAATCACCAGCACTTCTTGCATCATCTTCAGCTCGATGAGAATTACCAATATTAATATCAAAGTCGCAGCATAGAGATCCTAATTTAAATGAATTTGAATCATATAAAAATATTTTAGATAAATAGTAAGTATCACAAATGTAAGAATGACTATAAATATCATATGTTTTATTAAAAGCTTTATCTAAAAAAATCAAATCAAATTGAATATTATGACCAATTATTGGTAAATTTTTAATGAATGATATAAAATCATTAGCAACATCTAAAAAACATTTCTGATCATTTACATCTGAATTTTTAATACCTGTTAAATCTTCTATAAATGGAGATATTAATTTATTTGGATTTACTAATTTAGTAAAAGAATCAACTATCTTTCCTGATTCATATTTAACAGCTGATAGCTCTATAATCTTATCAGTTGAATAATTTAATCCCGTAGTTTCTAAATCAATAGCAACAAACTTATCCAAATAAATTGATTTAAACTCCATATTATATTAATCATTATCTACTAAAAATGTAGGATAATGAATATCAAAACGATGCCAATTATAATATTTAGATATATAAAAAAGGATGAAATGAAAAATGAATAAATATGGAAAAATTGTCATTAAAAAAAAATTAAATATCGCAAGAGGATATATGAAAGAACGAATAAAGTCTTTTTGTTCTGAACGAATAAATGAATAAAAATAAAAACCAATTGAAGTTACAATTACTAGAGATAAAAGGGGGTCATCATTTACTATTCCTATAAATAGACATAAAATCAATATTAATAAACATATTAACATATTATAATCATATTTTTTTTGAACTTCAAAACTATCTAATAAACATTTAGATCTATATATACAGTAACATAATAAAAAATACGGAAATATATATATAAAATCTGATATCAAAATTCCTCTTTTTGTATGTTCTAATTTTGTAAAGACCCATCCACTATAAAATAATATAGATGACTCTAAAAAATAATAAATCAACATATTTTTTATATTTCGATTATATATACCATGGAATAAAAGCAATATCACACCCATAAATGCATTAAACCAAGAGACAAAAAACAATAGCAAAACTCCTAATATGCTTAATACTCTAACAAACAAAATAATTTTAGACATTGAATATTTTTCTTTTATAAAAATAAAGGTATTATTTACTTTACCATTCTCACTTATATCTCTTTGAATATAAATACTACTTAAAATTAATGATAAACCAACAAACAATAAAAAATAACTAATATTAAATGAAAATAAAAATTGAGGTGATAAATTAGATAAAAATAAATTTAAATAAATTCCGATACAAATCATCAACCAAGAAAAATAATAATTCATTGGATTTAAAAAAAACAACTCATCTAAAAATGGAGCTATTTTTTTATGGCTAGAATGATTTTTAAAAAATTTTTTTATCATTACCTAGTCTTATGTAAATTTTCTAAATATTTTTTATTAACACCTTTAGTAATATATTCTCCATTAAAGCACGAGGTATCAAATGATTTAATTAAATTACTGGATACAGAACTAATCAAATCTTTTAAATCTTGATATATAAGCTTATCAGCATTTATAGCTTCAGATATTTCCTCAATATTTTTATTATATGCAATAAGCTCTCCTACATAAGGCATATCAATTCCATATACATTTGGGTATCTTATTGGTGGAGAAGCACTTGCAAAATACACTTTTTTTGCTCCCGCATCTCTTGCCATCTGAATAATCTGTTTACTTGTTGTACCTCTTACTATAGAATCATCTATTAATAAAACATTTTTATTTTTGAATACTTTAATTATTGTATTTAATTTTTGTTTTACTGATTTTTTTCTGATTTTTTGACCAGGCATAATAAATGTTCTTCCAATATATCTATTTTTAACAAAACCCTCCCTTAATTTCTTATGAAGCTCAATACTAAGAGGTAAAGCACTAGTTCTACTAGTATCTGGAATAGGTATTACAACATCAATGTCGTTTAATTCTTTTTTTGTTAGCTCTTTCTTTATTTTTTTAGCAAGCATTACTCCCATTTTTAATCTAGAATTGTAAACATTAATATTATCTATGGTGCTATCAGGCCTAGCAAGATATACATATTCAAAAATACATGGAGAATGATAGATTTTCCCACTATATATGTTATTATAAAAATTTCCTTTATGATCTATATAAATAGTTTCGCCTGGCTTTACATCTCCTTCAATATTATAACCTAAGCAATCTAAAGCAACACTTTCTGAAGAAAACATATACTTAGATTGATCTTTTTTCCCATAAATCAATGGTCTTATACCATTAGGATCTCTAAAAGCAACCATACCATACCCAGAAATTATTATAATAACTGAATATGCACCTTTAACTCTATCATGAACTTCATCAACAGCATTAAAGACATCCTCTTTTGATAAACTTGTTTTTTCCCTTTTCTGCAGTGCATTAGCAAATATATTTAATAAAACTTCAGAATCAGAATTAGTATTGATGTGCCTTAAATCCTTTTTAAATAATTCACTCCTAAGTTCATCTGCATTAACTAAATTACCATTATGTACTAAAACTAAACCATAAGGAGAATTAACATAAAAAGGCTGAGCTTCTTCAAAATTATAAGATCCAGCTGTTGGATATCGAGTATGCCCTAAACCAATAGAACCTTTAAGCTTCATCATTTCTTGTTCTGAAAAAACGTCTCGGACTAATCCATTGTTTTTATAAATATTTAACTTCCCACGATCATTAAAGGTTGCCATTCCAGCTGCATCTTGACCTCTATGCTGTAAAACAGTCATAGCGTTATATAAAGTTAAACATGCATTTGGTTTATCTGTATGAACACCTACAATTGCACACATCGTTATTTATCTTTCTCTTTATTATTAATATCATTACTTGGAAAATCTTTTAAATGAAAATCTACATATGAATCAACTACTCCATAGAAATTTAGTATTAAAAGCCACCAAAAACTTCTATTTCTATCTGAAATATTACTAATATCTTTAGCTATTTGAAATTCTTTTAACCAATAATACTTCATAGTCATCAATGCTAAAGCTTTAAAGGGTTTATTATTTTCAAATTGACCAATTGGAATCATACCTTTCCCAATAGAAAAAACATTTAATTTCCAATCATGATTAATGATTTTTTTTGTCTGTAAAGTATCAATTTCATTTTCACAAAAAACAAAACTAATTAATACAACTAATAATAATTTATTCATCATAAAAAATTGCTTCAATTTCAATTTGAGAATCTTTTGGTAATTTACTAACCTCAACAACTGAACGAGCTGGGAAACTAGTATCTTGAAAATAAATCTCAAAAATTTTATTTAATTTTTCGAAATTAGATAAATCTATCATAAATACAGTTAATTTTATAATATCAATTAATTTCCTATTTCTTTCAATTAATATTCCTTCAATATTTTTTAATACTTGAACTACTTGTTCTTCAAAAATATCAGAAATTATTTCACCTTTAAGATTTATAGGTATTTGTCCTGATGTG